>JBHEMB010000185.1:0-3695 GCA_046262855.1 Mycobacteriales bacterium
GCGCGACCAGACCATCGCGTCGGCGTACAGCGTCCGTGCCAGCAGGATGGCCTACGTCTCGGCGCCGCTCGTGTGGGGGGAGGTGCCCAACGCCCGGGTCGAGGACTTCGACATCTGGACCATGCGCGAGCGGTTCGCCGACCTCGGCGACGTGCACGCGGCGATCGACGACGTGCATCACGACCTCACGCCGCTGCTCGAGCTCTACGAGTCGCAGGGGGAGGGCGAGGCGCCCTTCCCGCCGCAGTTCGCGAAGCAGGAGGGGGAGCCGCTGCGGGTGCAGCCCTCCCGCAAGCGCCGCCAGCGTGGCGACCCGCCCGACCCCAACTACCCCGACGGCTGAGCCCGTCGCCGCCCGGGCGTCAGCCGACGACGCGGATGAGGCCCTCCTGCATGACGGTCACGGCGAGCTCCCCGTCGTGGGTGTAGATCTCGCCGTGCGCGAGCCCGCGGTTGCCGCGGGTGCGTGGCGACTCCTGGCTGTAGAGGAACCACTCGTCCGCGCGGAAGGGCTGGTGGAACCACATCGCGTGGTCCAGGGAGGCCATCATGACCGGGTCCTTGCCCATCGCGAGCCCGTGCGTCTGCAGTGCCGAGTCGAGCAGCGTCATGTCGCTGGCGAAGGCCACAGCGCACACGTGCACCAGCGGGTCATCCGGCAGCGTGCCATCCGCCCGCATCCAGACCCGTGACCGAGCTTCCTTCGGGCCAGGCTGCTCGCGCAGGATCCTGGGCGGGTCGGTGACGTACCGGATGTCGATGGGCCTGGGGATGTCCGACCACCCGTCGAGCTCGACCGGGTGCGACTGCCTGCGCTCCTGCATGGTGGGCAGCGACTCGGGATCCGGCACGTCAGGCATCTGCCGCTGGTGCTCGAGCCCCTTCTCCACCAGCTGGAACGACGCGCTGAGGTTGAAGATCGGCCGGCCGTGCTGGATCGCCACGACACGACGCGTGGTGAACGAGCGTCCGTCCCTGATCCGGTCCACCTCGTAGACGATGGGCACCGAGGGGTCGCCGGGGCGCAGGAAGTACGCGTGGAGCGAGTGCACTGGTCGGTCTACCGGCACGGTACGGCCGGCAGCGACCAACGCCTGGCCAGCGACCTGGCCGCCGAAGACCCGCTGCAGCGACTCCCGCGGCTGCTTTCCGCGGAAGATGTCGACCTCGATCTGCTCGAGGTCCAGCAGGTCGACGAGGCGTTCGAGCGCGGTCGGTTCGGTCACGCCGACCATCCTCCCAGCAGCGTGCCTCCACCTTTCGACAACCCACCCCGAGCACCAGGGTCAGGTCACGCTCAGGACGGGTCGATGGAGCCACGCCGCGGTGAAGAAGTGGAGGCACCCACTCAGAGGGTGACGGTGGAGGTGATGTGGACCGCCTCGAGGAGCCGGCGGTCGTGGGTCACCAGCAGCAGCGTGCCCTCGTAGGCGTCGAGGGCCTCCTCGAGCTGCTCGATCGCCGGCAGGTCAAGGTGGTTCGTCGGCTCGTCGAGGACGAGCAGGTTGACGCCGACGGCCTGCAGCAGCGCCAGGGACGCCCGGGTCCGCTCCCCAGGCGACAGTGACGATCCGGGCCGCAGCGCGTTATCACCCCGCAGCCCGAACTTCGCGAGCAGCGTCCGTACGTCGGCCGGCACCCAGTCCGTCTTCTCGCGGATCACGTCGGTCGCCGACGAGGCGCTGCTGAACAGCGACCGCGTCTGGTCGACCTCGCCGAGCTGGACACCCGCGCCGAGCGAAGAACGCCCTGAGGACAAGGGGATCCGGCCGAGCAACGCCTGCAGCAGGGTGGACTTGCCGGACCCGTTCGGACCGACGATCGCGAGCCGGTCACCGAAGCTGACCTGCAGGCTCACGGGGCCAAGCGTGAACGTGCCTCGGGTCACCACGGCGTCTGAGAGCACAGCCACGACGTCGCCGGAACGGGGAGCGGCTGCGATCGACATCTGCAGCTGCCACTCCTTGCGAGGCTCGGCGACCTCGTCCAGCCGGTTGAGCTGCGCCTCGATCGTCTTGACGCGCCCCGCGGCGTGGGTCGCGGCCTCGATCCGCGCGCCCCGGGCGGCTCGGTCGTTGTCCGGCACCTTGCGCTTGGCGCGCAGTGCGCCGCGGACCGATTGCTCGCGCTGTCGCTGCGCCTGTGCGACCAGGCCGTCCTTCTTGTCGGCGAACGTCTCGAACGCGTCCCGAGCCTGCTGTCGCCCGAGCGCGCGCATCTCGAGGAACGTGTCCCAGCCACCGTTGTAGAGCCTCGCGGTCCGCAGCGGCCCGTCGATGTCCAGCACTGAGGTGATGGTGCGCGACAGGAACTCGCGGTCGTGCGAGACGAGCACGAGCCCTGCCTGCAGCTCGGCGACGAATCGTTCCAGCCGCTCGAGACCCGCGAAGTCGAGGTCGTTGGTCGGCTCGTCGAGCAAGAAGACGTCGAACCTGCTGAGCAGCACCGACACCAGCGAGGCGCGTGCCGCCTGGCCCCCGGACAGTGACGTCATCTGTGCTGCGAGGACGGTCGGGGACAGGCCGACGTCGGCACAGACCGCTTCCGCGCGAGCGTCGAGATCCGCGCCACCCAGGTCGAGCCACCGCTGAAGTGCCTCGTCGTACCCGCCGCCGTCGCCTGCCGCGATCTGCCTCGTCGCGAGGTCCAGAGCCAGCTGAGCCGCGGTCACCCCCGTACGGCGGAAGAGGAACTGCAGCACGGTCTCACCGGTGAGCCGGTCGGGCTCCTGAGGCAGCAGTCCGACGTTCGCGGTCGATGGGGCCAGGCTGATGGAGCCGCTGTCGGGTGCGAGATCCCCTGCCAAGCAAGCCAACAGCGTCGACTTGCCCACGCCGTTCGGGCCGACGACGCCGATTCGCATCCCGGGCGCGACCCTCAGCGACACCTTGGAGAGCACGAGCAGCGGCCCACGAACCACCGTGACCTCGGACGCGACCAGCGTCGCGGTCATGCGCAGGCCTTCCGGAGGTCGGCCCGGCCCGCCGCCAGGGAGCCCGCGGTGTTCGCGTCGACCGCGAGCAGGGACGCCAGCGGTGACGGGACGCTGGTCGGGAGTGGGAAGACGGACGCGCTGATTTCGAGGACCGCCTTGAAGACCGCCTTGTTCTTCTTCGTGCCCTTGAACGGACGGAGGTGCCCGATGGCATCGCTCGCCTGCTGCCGTAGCGCGCGCTGCTCTGCGGCTGACGAGTACGGGCGGTCCAACAGCTCGCAGAGGGCGCCGACCCCGGGGTGGGGATGCGTGGCCTGGCAGCCCGTCAGGGCAGCACTGAGGCACAGTGCGGCGGCAACGATCCTCACGTCCCGAGGACCTCTTTGACGTCGAAGCGGACGGGCCGCTCCAGCTGCTCGTACGTGCACGACTCAGGGGTCCGGTCCGGCCGCCAGTGCCGGAACTGCGCCGTGTGCCGGAAGCGGGTGCCCTCCATCGCGTCGTACGCGACCTCGGCGACGAGTTCGGGCCGGAGGGGCACGAACGACAGGTCCTTGCCGCTGTTCCAGCGGCTGCCCGCGGACTGGTTGGGGTTGCGCTCGGGCACCACGTCTCCGACCCAGGGGTGCGCGTCCTCGGTGACGTAGGGCTGCAGCTCCTCGATGAGCTCGGCCCGGCGCTTCATCGGGAAGGACGCGGCGACACCGACGTGCTGCAGGTTGCCCTGCTCGTCGTAGAGGCCGAGGACGAGGGACCCGAC
>JBHEMB010000186.1:0-3549 GCA_046262855.1 Mycobacteriales bacterium
GTAGAGATCCAAAAGGCGATCCGTGTTGCAGAGCCCGTAAAGGCCCAGGCGGTAGCTCTGCTCAGCCAACGCGTAGTTCGTGCCCGCCGGGTAAAACATCGGCTCGAAGTCCTGGATCAGGTAGAACTTCCGCTTCGCACCGGTGAAGTGCGCGACGCCGTACGCCGTGACCCAGAGGGTCGCGATGGCGACATCGCACTCGGGCACCCGCTCGAGCGAGGCTCCGGTGGAGCCGTCGTAGAAGTGGATCTCGACGTCCTTGAGCGCCGGGAAGGCCGCCGCCAGGCCGGAACGGATGAAGTGGTCGGGACCGGAGCCCCAGACGACGAAGCGGTTGATGACGCCGTGCTCGCGGGCGAGCTGGTCCGCGATCCGGAGCGCCGTGTTGATGCCGCCGTAGAACGGGCTGTCGATGTCGGGGAAGAACCAGTTGACGGTCTTCACCTCGAAGGGCGCGGCGTTCGCGGCGTGCAGCGCCTCGACCGCCTTCGCGTCGACCGGCAGGGCCCGGCACATGTCCGCGAGGTTCGTGGACTCGGTCTCGGTCGTGGACTGCCGGAACACCTTGAAGGTGCGCCCCAGCGGCCCGCTGATCATCTCCTGGATGGTCTTGTCGTGCTCGCCCTTCAGCCGCGGGACCCGCGACGAGAGCGACAGGTTCGGCGAGTAGTACGGGTCGCCGCCGAACAGCCACGGGTTGTAGCGCCAGTACGACGCGAAGAAGTCGGCTGCCGGGATGTCCGAGGGGTCGCGGGTCGCGGACTCGAGGTGCCGCAGACCGGCGTACGGCGAGCAGACGTTGCGGTAGCCCTTGATGTAGGCGTCGATGCCGATCGCGACGTCGGAGCCGCACATCAGGAACCGCTCGTCGAAGCCGCCGAGCTCGTCGAACAGCTCCCGGCGGATGGCGACGCACGCCGAGGTGACCGAGAGGACGTTCCGGTACCAGCCGGTCGGGCCGAGGTGCGACGGCGAGCCGGGCTTCATCCCCTCGAAGACGTGGTCCGCGAAGCCGCCCAGGCCGAGCACGACGCCGGCGTGCTGGATCTCGCCGTCCGGCCCGGTGAGCTGCAAGCCCGCGACGCCGATCTCCGGTCGCACCGCCCAGCCGACCATCTCGGTCAGCCACGAGGGGTCGAGCACCTCGGTGTCGTCGTTGAGGAAGACCAGCACCTCGCCGGAACCCTTGCTGGCGCCGAGGTTGTTCACCGCGGGGTAGCTGAACGGCTCGGTCCACCACTCGACGCGGAGGTCCAGGCCGTGACTGTTGTCGGCGTACCACTTCTCGTTGTCCGCGGACTGGCCGCCGTTGTCGACGATGACGACCTCGAACCCGCCGGCGTAGTCGGTGCGGGCCAGCGACGGCAGGCAGGTCGACAGCATCGGCCGGTTGTGCCGGGTGCAGATGACGACGGTGACCTTCGGCAACGTCGCCTCGTACACCGTGCGGACGGCCTGGCCGGCGGCGACCGCGGTGGCCGCAATCTCCTTGCGCACGAGGTGCTCCTGCACCGCACGCACCCCCGCGCCGTCAGGGCGGTCGTAGCGGCGGTGGACGTGACCGAGCACGCGCGGCACCCGCGCGACCCGCTCGGCGTGGAGGTCGGAGCGCAGCAGCAGGTCCCAGGTCGCCGCGTCCCCGAAGCCGGAACGCAGGCCGGCGTTCACGAGGAAGCGCTTGCGCCGGATCGCGAAGGAGTGCCCGACGTAGTCGGCGCCGGTGAGCATGTCCGGCGACCACGAACCGCGGAAGCGCGGGTCCCGGCGGTCGCGGCCGTCGAGGATGTCGTCGTCCCAGTAGACGAGGTCGACGAGCGGGTCGCGGTGCGCGGACAGCGCGACGTGGTAGAGGCAGTCCGGCGCGAGCCGGTCGCCGGCGTCGAGGAAGAGCACGAAGTCGGCCTGGCTGTTCTCGACCAGCGAGTTCACCGCGACGGTGATGTCGCCGTCCCCGGTCCAGCACGGCGCGTCCGGTGTGGTGCCTGGCACCAGCTCCGACGGCGAGGCGGTGGCGAGCTCCCAGTGGCCCCAGCTCTGCTCCCGCACGCTGGCGTAGGACTGCGCGACCAGCTCGGCATCCACCTTGCCGGATGCCAGCACGATCACCTGCGTCGAGAGCTGGTGTGTGGCCGTCCGGGACAGCTTCGCCTGCAGCTCCAGGCCATGCTTGGAGGCGTCGTGCCGCTTGCACCAGGAGGAGTACGACGGCTCCCGGGGGTCGATGACGCCGGGGATGTTCCAGATCTTCTTGAGGTTCCCGCGGACCCGACGACCCTCCTTCGCGGTCAGCAGCGCGGCCTTCGCCACCTCCCGACGGGGGGTGCCGATCGGCACCGCCTTGTCGAAGGCCGCCCGGGCCCGCTGGCGCGGACCGAGCGGTCCGGGAGGCGTCCCTGGCACGGCGGCGACGGGCCGGCGCGCAGGAGCGGCCGGCTCGGGGGCGGCAGGAGCCGGCTGGGGAGCCGGGGCCGGCGGCGCGAGCTCGCGCACTCGGGCCTCGGCGGCCTGCCGGCGCTCGTTCTCACGAAGCAGCTCTTCGCGCAGGTGGCGGACCCGGTTGAGCAGCAGCTCCTCCGTGGTCGGTACGTCGGGAGGGCCCGGCTTCTCCGATCGGGCGGTCGAGGCGAAGGTGAGCCTCGCCTCGTCAGGCAGCTCGGCGTCCTCGGGACCGGCGACCCCGCTGGCGGGCGCGGCGACCCCGCACTGCCACTGCGACTCCTCGCCCTCCTTCCAGAACACCGGGCCCCACGACGACGGGTCGATCGGCTGGACGTCCTTGAAGCCGGCCCGCCGGAACAGCTCCGCGAGCGACTCCGGTCCGTAGCACCAGATGTGCGGCGACGGCTGGACGTAGGAGTAGATGAAGGACGCGTTGACCTTGTCGTTGCTGATCTCGCCGTCGAGGTACGCCTGGAAGATGGCGTCCATGTCCGGCGTCACTGCGGACACCATCGTGCCCGGGCGCAGCCGCTCGTTCATGAGCCGCAGCGTCACCAGCGCGTCGCCCGGCATGATGTGCTCGAGCACGTGCCCCATGTAGATCTCGTCGATCTCGGAGGCGTACTGCCGCAGGAACTCGGCGGCCTCCATGTAGATGTCGGCCTTGACGTCGCGGCTCTCGTCGACGTTGGTCCAGCCCTCCATGTAGGCCTGGCCGCACCCGAGGTTGACTCTCACGACGTCACTCCTTCTTGAACCGACTTCATGCTCCATGTGCCGGGTAGGTCCACGACACCCGCCCCCGCCGCCCCGTGGCCCGGCTGCACGTGCAGCGCGAAGGCCTGGTCGCGGTAGTCGTAGACGTGCGCCATGGTCGTGTCGACCACGGCCGCGCTGACGACGTACGCCCCCGGCTGCAGGAGCAGCCGGTCCATCCGGAAGTCGACCCAGCCGTCGCCGGTCGGGGTGCCGGTCATGACCGACCCCTCCTTGGAGTTCGGCCCCGACACATGGGTGCCGCTCTCGTGGTAGAACGCCAGCCCGAAGACCGGCTCGTGCACTGGGTCGTGGACCTCGTAGTGCATCCGGTTCGTCAGCTCGTCGCCGGTG
>JBHEMB010000187.1:0-4528 GCA_046262855.1 Mycobacteriales bacterium
CTACAGCAGGGCGGCGTAGACGAGCTGGCGCAGCTCGGCGCGGATCGGGTACGTGGAGCTGGGCACGAGCTGCGTGTAGAAGCTCGCCGTGACGCCTGTCGACGGGTCGACCCAGAAGGCCGTCGACGCCAGCCCTCCCCAGTAGAACTCGCCCACCGACGAGGCCCCGCGGGCAGGCACGGGGTCCATCACGGTCGCGAAGCCGAGGCCGAACCCGACGCCGTCCAGCACGGTCTCCGCGAACCCACCGGTGTTGCACTGTGCCAGGTCGCCGGGCAGGTGGTTGCGCGTCATGAGCTGCAGGGTGCGAGGAGCGAGGAACCCGTCGCCGCCGCGCAGCAGCATGGTCTGGAACCGCAGGTAGTCGCCCGCCGTGCTGACCAGGCCGGCGCCACCGGCGTGCCCGGCAGGCTCGCGGAAGCAGACGTCGCCGAGCACGTCGTACCGGATCGCCTTGCCCTCGAACGCGGCGTACAGCGCAGCCGTCCGCCCGACGTCGGAGCCCTCGACCCACCAGCGGGTGTCGGACATGCCCAGCGGGTCGAGCACCCGCTCCTTCAGGACCACGTCGAGCCGCTTCCCGGTGATCACTTCGATCACGCGGCCGAGCACATCGGTGCTCACGCCGTACCCGAAGGCCGTGCCCGGCTGGAACTTCAGGGGCAGCCGGGCCAAGGCGTCGCAGGCGGCGGCGAGGTCGTACCCGGCCGGCCAGCCGAACTCGAAGCCGGCAGCCCGGTAGACGGCGTCGACGGGATGCACCTGCATGAAGCCGTAGGTGAGCCCGGAGCTGTGCGACAGCAGGTGCCACATCCGGACCGGCTCGAGGGCCGGCACCAGGAACGGGTTGGTCGCCGTTCCCCTGTCCCACACCTTCGTGTCCGCGAAGCCGGGGATCCACCTGGAGACCTCGTCGGTGAGCTGGAACTCGCCCTCCTCCCACAGCAGCATCGCCAACACGCTGGTCAGCGGTTTGGTCATCGAGTAGATCCGCCACAACGTGTCGGTGGCCACCGGCCGGCCCGCCTCGACGTCGGCCAGCCCGTACGTCGACTGGTGCACCACCTCGCCGTGCTGCGCGACCTGCACCTGCCACCCGGGCAGCCGGCCGTCATCGACGTACTTCGCCAGGTGGGTGTCGATGCGGGTCAGTCGAGCGGCGTCGAAAGGCATGCCCGCATCCTGCCCTGACGCTCCGCTCAGGGCAGAACCCTGATGACGCTGTTCGCTTTCCCCTGGCAAGGTGTCGCGCATGACCACGACTCCGCCCGCTCTCGCCGTGCACTCACTCGACGTCTGCAAGTCCTACGGCAAGGGCGAGACGGCCGTGCTGGCGCTGGCCGGTGTCTCGCTCGACGTGCCACGCGGCCAGATGCTCGCCGTCATGGGCCCGTCAGGCTCCGGCAAGTCGACCCTGATGCACTGCCTGGCAGGCCTGGACACCGTCGACTCCGGAAGCATCCAGATCGGTGGCACCCAGCTCGTCGGCCTCGGCGACAAGCAGCTCACCCAGCTGCGCCGTGACCGCGTCGGCTTCGTCTTCCAGCAGTTCAACCTGCTCCCCACGCTCACCGCGGGCGAGAACATCTCGCTGCCGCTCGACATCGCGGGCAGGAAGCCCGACCAGGCCTGGTACGACGAAGTGGTGGCCGCCGTCGGTCTGCGCGACCGCCTCGGCCACCGGCCCTCGGAGCTCTCCGGGGGGCAGCAGCAGCGCGTCGCCTGCGCCCGCGCTCTCATCACGAAACCCGACGTGGTGTTCGCGGACGAGCCGACCGGCAACCTCGACTCGAGGTCCGGTGCCGAGGTGCTGTCCTTCCTGCAGGCGAGCGCCCGCGACAAGGGCCAGACCGTCGTCATGGTCACGCACGACCCGAACGCCGCCAGCTACGCCGACCGCGTCGTGTTCCTGGGAGACGGCTTGGTCGTCGACGAGATGGACGACCCCACCGCGGACTCGGTCCTGGAGCGGATGAAGAAGTTCGAGGTGACCGCCTGATGCTCAGGGCCACCTGGCGCGGGTTGCTCTCGCGCAAGCTGCGACTGCTGCTCGCCAGCCTGTCCGTGCTGCTCGGCATCTCGTTCGCAGCAGGGGCTTACGTCCTCACGGACAGCATCGGAAGAGTCTTCGACAACCTGTTCGCGACGATCAACGAGGGGACCGCTGTCACGGTCCGGGGCGCCTCCGCGTTCGGATCCAGCAGCTTCGAGGGCAACGACCGAGAGCCGGTGCCGCAGGCTGTTCTGGACCAGGTCAGCCGGGTCGACGGAGTGGGCACGGCGATCGGCGGTGTCGGGCAGCTGGCAACCCTGGTCCTCCCGAACGGCAAGGTGTTCAAGACCCATGGACCTCCGGTGCTCGGCGTCTCGTTCCACAAGGACAGCCCGCAGGAGACCCTGACCATCGTCCGCGGCGCTGCCCCCAGCGGGCTGCACCAGGTGCTCGTCGATGCGCGCACCGTGGACAAGGAGCACCTCAGGATCGGTGACGTCATCGGCGTCATCGGCAACGGTCCGCAGGACAAGGCGACGATCGTCGGCATCGCCCGGTTCGGCAGCACCAACTCGCTGGCCGGCGCAACCCTGCTCGGCTTCGATCCCGCCTCCGCGCAGCAGCTGTTCGGCACCCCGGGGACCTGGGACCAGCTCAGCGTCTCGGCGCGGCCCGGGGTGTCCGACAAGGAGCTTCGTGAACGGATCGCCGCGGTGCTGCCGGCCAAGAAGTACGAGGTCCTGACCTCGACGCAAAGCGCCGCGCAGCAGTCGGACGACATCAAGGAGGGGTTGAAGTTCTTCAACACCTTCCTGCAGTACTTCGCGAGGATCGCCCTGTTCGTCGGCGGCTTCCTCATCTTCAACACGTTCTCGATGCTGGTCGCGCAGCGGACCCGTGAGCTCGCCCTGATGCGCGCCCTCGGCGCCAGCAGGGGACAGGTGCTGAGGTCGGTGCTCACGGAGGCGGTAGCCGTCGGGCTCGTCGGAGGCATCGGAGGGCTGGGACTAGGGGTGCTCCTCGCCAAGGGCTTCAGGTCGCTGCTGGGGGCCCTCGGGGTCGAGATCCCCAAGGGCCCCACGGTCATCGAGACCAGGACGGTCGTGTACTCCCTCGCGGCAGGCATCCTCGTCACCGTGGTGGCGGCGGCGATCCCGGCCCGACGGGCGGGCCGGATGGCACCGGTTCAGGCGCTGCGCGAGTCCGGTCCCGCGGAGAGCAAGTCACTGAAGGTTCGCACCCTGGTGGGGGCAACCATCCTCGTGCTCGGGGCGCTGTCCCTCGCCGGAGGGCTCGGTCAGGGTGAGATCGCGCTCGTCGGTCTCGGTGCCCTGGCTTCCTTCATCGGTGTCACCGTCATCTCCCCGATCTTCGCTCGGCCGGTGGTGGGGTTGCTCGCCGCGCCGTTCGCCCGGCTGGGGGTGTCCGGACGGCTGGGCAGGGGCAACGCCATGCGCAACCCCCGCCGCACCAGCACGACCGCCGCCGCGCTGATGATCGGGCTCGCGCTGGTGGCGGCCATCAGCACCCTCGGTTCGAGCGCCAGGAAGAGCGTTGTCGCCGTGGTCGCGACGTCCCTCGGCGCGGACTACGTCCTTCACACCGCGCAGTACGGGCCGTTCTCGCCAGCGGTGGCCACCGAGCTCGCCAAGCAGCCGGAGCTCGCCGACGTCGCCGCCTTCACCCAGACCCGCGCGAACTTCGGCAAGGCCGGGACGAGCTCGGTGCAGGGCGTCGACCCCGCGGCCCTGCAGCAGGTGCTGAAGCTCAAGGTCCTCAGCGGGGACCTGAGCGGCTTGCAAGACGACCAGCTCGCCGTCTCGAAGGCCGAGGCCGAGCGCCTCGGCGTACACGTCGGTGATGCCGTCGAGGTCACCTGGGCGAAGACGGGGCAGCAGCAGCTCGCCGTCGGTGCCGTCTACGACAACAACCAGTTCGCCGGCGGCTACATCGTGACGGCCGACGAGTTCAGCTCGCACGTCACGGACAAGAAGGTGATCGTCGTCGCGGTGAAGGGGGCCGCCTCCGCCACGCCGCAGCAGAGCCGGGCGGCGATCGAGCGCGGGCTGAAGGGCTTCCCGGACGTGGAGTTCGAGGACCAGGCGGAGTTCGTCAAGAAGCAGGGCGACCAGATCAACGGCGTCCTGAACGTGATCACCGGCCTGCTGATGCTCTCCGTCCTGATCGCCGTGCTGGGCATCATCAACACCCTCGCCCTCTCGATCATCGAGCGCACCCGAGAGCTGGGCCTGCTGCGCGCCGTCGGCCTGCAGCGGCGCCAGCTCAAGCGGATGATCCGCGTCGAGAGCATCGTCATCGCCGTCTTCGGGGCGTTGCTCGGCCTCGTCGTCGGGGTCGCGTTCGGGTGGGCACTGGTCAGCGCACTCCACGACGAGGGCATCACCGAGTTCGCCATCCCGTGGACGCGCATCGTGCTGGTGCTCCTGGTGGCCGCCGTCGGCGGAGTGCTGGCCGCCGCGCTACCCGCCCGTCGCGGCGCCCGGCTCAAGGTGCTCGACGCGATCGCGACCGCCT
>JBHEMB010000188.1:0-3044 GCA_046262855.1 Mycobacteriales bacterium
CGACCGGCAGGAGCGTGGCGGCGCTCCGGAGCTGCGGCCTGTTGAGCCCCGTGGACGGCATAGCCCAGCGGGCCGCCTTGAATCAGAAGCAGCCAGCGGCGGTGAGCAGCACAGCGGTCCAGATCAACGCCGTGCCAGCGCGGGCAGGACGGCGACGCCGGCAAGCAGCACGGGCACGCCGGGCGGGGTGAGCGGCACCGCGATCACGGCGAGGACGGCGGCACCGACCGCTACCGGCCAGGCCTCACGCAGCCGTGGCCAGAGCAGCCCGAGGAACGCGGCGCCGACGGCGCCGTCGAGGCCGACGGCAGTGGGCTCGACAGCGGACGCGGACAGGGCACCGACGAAGGTGGCGAGGTTCCAGACGACGTAGACCGTCAGGCCGGTCCACCAGAAGCCGAGGTGCGTCCATGCCGGAGGTGAGGCCGTCGCCATGGCGGTGCTCTCGTCGATCGTGAGGTGGGCAGCGACGCCGCGACGCCAGCCGTGGACGGGGATGCGCTCCTTCAGGATGACGGCGTACAGGCCGTTGCGCCCTCCCAGGAGCACCGCGCTGGCAACGCCGGCGGCGACCGAGCCGCCCGCGCCCAGGACGCCGGCGAGGGCGAACTGGGAGGCGCCGGTGAAGACCAGCAGCGACACGGCGCAGGCCTGGACGATGGAGAATCCGGCGGCGGCCGCCGCAGCGCCGAACGAGGCCCCGTAGAGGCCCACGGCCACACCCAACGACACCGACCGGCGCACGACCTCGCCGCGTGCCCCCTCGGTCAGCGCAAGCCCTCGCCGCAGCCGCCAGGGTCCGCCGACCCGTCACCGAGCTTGAGCATGAGGCTCTTGAGCTGGTCGAGCTCCTCGGGGGTCAACCGGGACGTGACGTGCTCGGCGATCCCGCGGAGGTGGGTCGGCGCCGCGCAGCGAAGCCGCTCCATGCCGGCCTCCGTGAGGACCGCGTGCATGCCGCGCGCATCACTCGCGCAGGCCACGCGCTCGACGAGGCCGTCCCGCTCCAGCCGGTCGACCAGGCGGGTCAGGCCGGACCGGGACAGCAGCACACGGTCGGCGAGCTCGGTCATCCGGAGCCGGCGGCCCTCGGACTCGGCGAGCTGGATCAGCACGTCGTAGGAGGCCAGCGGAAGGTCGTGCTCCGCCACCAGCTCGGCTTCGAGCTTGCGGTTGATGTGGGAGTGGGCGCGCAGGAAGGCACGCCAGGCGCCGAGCTCCTGCGCGCTCAGCCGCTCGACTGTCGTCCTCATCACCACCTCCTCATCTTACTTGCGACTACAACACTCGATACCGTCTTTCTCGTGCGCAACGCCAAGGACTTCTTCCAGCCGCTCGCCGTGGGTGCTCCGGCCCCTCTGCGCGAGATCCCGTGGACCCCGTCCCGGATGATCCACTTCTTCGACCCCTCGAACGAGAAGATGGTCGCGAAGGTCCCGGACATCGCGGCCAAGGTGGACGTGCTGCTCGGCAACCTCGAAGACGCCATCCAGGCCGACAACAAGGTGGCCGCCCGCGAAGGGCTCGTGAAGGTCGCTCAGTCCTTCGAGGGACCCGCCCAGCTCTGGACCCGGGTCAACGACCTCGGCAGCCCGTGGGTGCTGGACGACCTGACGACTCTTGTGCTCGAGGCCGGCGAGAAGATCGACGTCGTCATGGTCCCGAAGGTCGAGGGACCTGAGGACATCCACTACGTCGACCGGCTGCTCGCCCAGCTCGAGGCCAAGGCCGGGACCTCGCGCCCGCTGATGGTGCACGCGATCCTCGAGACCGCGCGCGGTGTTGCCAACGTCGAGGAGATCTGCGCCGCGTCGCCGCGCATGCAGGGCATCTCCCTCGGTCCGGCCGACCTCGCGGCCAACCGCCGGATGAAGACCACCCGCGTCGGCGGCGGCCATCCCGGCTACCTGGTGCGCGAGGACCCCGTCGGCGACTAGCCGCGCGCGACCTTCCAGCAGGACGTGTGGCACTACACGGTCGCGAGGATGGTCGACGCGTGCGCCTCGAACGGCATCTACGCCTACTACGGGCCGTTCGGTGACATCAAGGACACCGTCGCGTGCGAGGACCAGTTCCGCAACGCCTACCTGCTCGGGTGCGTCGGCGCCTGGTCGCTGCACCCGGTGCAGATCGACATCGCGAAGAAGGTCTTCTCACCCGAGCCCGCTGAGGTCGCCTGGGCCCGCCGCGTGGTGGAGGAGATGGGCGAGGACGGCCGCGGCGCCGTCATGATCGACGGCAAGATGCAGGACGACGCGACCTACAAGCAGTGCAAGGTGGTGCTCGACCTCGCCACGAAGCTGTCCGCCCGGGATCCCGAGCTGAAGGCGGCGTACAACCTGTGAGCGCAGTGAACGTTGGCCTTTGCGGGGAGGCGGAGCTGTGAGCGTGCTGCGGTCCGTGCTGTACATGCCGTCGTCGAACGAGCGGGCACTGGAGAAGGCCAAGACGATCGCCGCCGACGCGATCATCTTCGACCTGGAGGACGCCGTCGCTGCGGACGCGAAGGAGGCCGCCCGCGACAACGCGGTCGCCGCCGTGCAGTCCGGCGAGTACGGCGGGAAGACCCTCACCATCCGCTGCAACGGTCTCGACACCCCCTGGGGCGCAAGCGATCTCGCGGCCGCCGCGAAGGCTCAGCCGCACGCCGTCGTCGTACCGAAGGTCAGCGGTGCCGACCACCTCGAGCAGGTCGTGGCCGTCACCGGTGACCTTCCCGTCTGGGCGATGGTGGAGACGCCGGCGGCGTTGTTCGCCATCCGCGACATCGCGAGGTTCCCGCAGGTCTCGGTGCTGGTGATGGGCACCAATGACCTGGTGAAGGAGCTCCGTGCCGCGATGCTCCCTGGCCGGGCCCCACTGCTCCCGCACCTCGCCACTGCACTGCTGGGCGCGCGCGAGGCCGGCAAGGCCATCCTCGACGGGGTGTGGAACGACGTGAAGGACCTCGACGGCTTCCTCGCCGAGTGCCGGCAGGGCAAGGACCTGGGCTTCGACGGGAAGACCCTGATCCACCCGGCGCAGGTCGACGGTGCCAATGAGAC
>JBHEMB010000189.1:0-11075 GCA_046262855.1 Mycobacteriales bacterium
CCTCGCCGCCCATGTAGGCCGCGACCACCTCGGGGTGCGTCTGGATCACCGTCGGCTCCCCCTCGGCGAGCAGCCGCCCGAAGTTGAGGACGTAGACGTAGTCGCAGACGTTGAGCACCAGCGGCACGTGGTGCTCGATGACCAGCATCGTCAGCCCGCACTCCTTGCGCAGCCACAGGAGGCGCCCGCCGAGCTGGTCGGACTCCTCCGGTCCCATGCCGGAGGACGGCTCGTCCAGCAGCAGCACGTCCGGATCGGTCGCCAGCGCGCAGCCGAGCTCGAGCAGCTTCAGGGTGCCGTAGGACAGCCCCCCGACCCGCTGGTTGCGGACGTCGCTGAGCCCGAGCAGATCGAGGATGGCATCGGCCTTCGCCTCCAGCTCGCGCTCCTCCTGCCGCGAGACGCCGGTCCCGAGCAGCCCGCTCGCCACGTCGTACTCGACCTTCGCGTGCTGCGCGGTCTTGAGGTTGTCCAGGGCAGTGGCGCTCTTGACCATGCCGATGTTCTGGAACGTGCGGCCGAACCCGATGGCGGCCTTGCGGTGCGGCGGCATCTTCGTGACGTCGCGGCCGCGGTAGGTCACCGTGCCGTGGTTGGCCTGGTAGAAGCCCGTGATGCAGTTGAAGGCCGTCGTCTTGCCGGCGCCGTTGGGGCCGATGAGCCCCACGATCTCCCACTCGTTGACCGTGATGGAGAAGTCCTGCAGTGCCTGCAGACCTCCGAACCGGATCCCGACGTCGCGTACCTCAAGCACGGACATCCGCCGCCACCTCCGCTCCCGACGCGCCGGCACCGGTGTGCAGCGAGAACCGGCCCCCTGTCATCCAATGGCCGATGGGCGCCACCAGCTGCCCGAGCCCGCCAGGTCTTCGGATCACGGTGTCCAGCAGCAGCACGGCCCCGATCAGCCCGGGCAGGTACGCCTTGCGGTCGATGTAGATGTCCTCCCAGCCGAGCCCGGAGAAGGCGTTGCTGAGCAGGTAGTCCAACATCGCGAAGAAGACCGAGGCGATGACGACCCCGACGCGGTTGCCGAGACCACCGACGACCGCGACCACGACGAAGGTGAGCGCGAGGTTGAAGCCCGCCGCACCGACATAGTTCTTCTGCGAGAAGGTCTGCGGGAGGAACACTGCGAGGCCGCCGGCCAGCCCCGCGATAGCGCCTGAGAGGGCGAACGCGAGCAGCTTGGTCGCCACGACGTTGATGCCGAACGCTTCGGCCGCGCGCTCGTTCTCCTTGGTGGCAAGCATCGCCCGACCGGCCTTGCTCGCGATCAGCCGGCGATCGATGTAGAAGACCGCGGCGAGGACGGCGAGGCAGAACAGGTAGTACCGCATCCCGCCGGCGAGGAAGTCCGGGCGGTTGGCCTTGACGCCGGCGTCGTTGCCGTTGAGGGCGCCGATGCCGAAGACCGACGAGGTGACGGCTGCGCCGAAGACCAGCGTGAGGAGCGAGAGGTAGAGGCCCGTGACGCGCAGCGCCACGATCCCGAGGATGATCGCCAGGGCCGCCGAGATGAGGACACCACAGACGAGTCCGAAGGCGTACGACAGTGGGTCGGCCGGGTTGACGCCACTGCTCGCGACGTTGGCGGCGACGAGGGCGCCGAGTCCGTAGAAGCCCTGCTGACCCAAAGACAGCTGGCCGGTGTAGCCGACCAGCAGGTTCATGGACAGACCCACCACCGCGAAGGACGCCGCTGCCGTGGCGTTGTAGGTGAGGTTGTCGCTGCTGGCCGGGACGAGCAGGAGCAGCACTGCCAGGGCGGCCCAGGCCAGGCCGCGGGCAGCAGCACCCGTCAGCGTCACCCGATGCCCCGCGCCCAGAGCGAGCGTGGTCATCAGGCCTCCTTCCCGAGTAGCCCTCGAGGTCGGATGAGCAGCACGACCAGCAGCAGCACGAACACCATGAAGTCTGACGGGCTCGCGACCTTCTCCAGGCCAGGGATGTAGCTGTAGTCCGCCGACACGAAGTCCTGGAAGAGCCCGAGCAGGACCCCACCGAGGAAGGCTCCGGGCAGGCTGGTCATCCCGCCCAGTACGGCGGCAGCGAAGGCTCCGGTGAGTGCCAGCCCGGTCACGGCACCGGGCAGCACCGGCTTGGTCTGCGCGAGCAGCACGCCCGCCACCCCGCCGAGCAGGCCGGCCAGGCCCCAGGTGATGAGCGAGATGCGCTGGACGCTGATGCCGACGGTCCGGGCCGCCGTGCTGTCCTGGCTGATGGCGAGGATGGCGGTGCCGGTGTTGCTGTACCGGAAGAACAGGAACGAGGCCAGCGCGAGGACGACCAGCGTGGCGAGGGTGAGCAGGCCCGTCCAGGGCAGCGGGACGCGGTCGACGGTCCCCGCCGACAGCCCGAGACCGGCCCACTTCGTGAACGGCTCGAAGACGCCCTGGTGCGGGAACAGCGTGCCCTCCAGTCCGATGAGGAACAGCGCGACACCGACCGTCCCGACCACCACCACGACGCGCGGTCGGTCGAACATGGGGCGGATCACGAGCACCTGGGTGAGCAGGGCGACCGCCACGGAGGCAGCCACCCCGAGCAGACAGGCGAGCGGGTACCAGACCTTCGGCAGGAAGCCGTAGCCGGTGCTGGTCGTGAACGCCACCATCGCACCGACCGTGGCGAACTCGCCCTGCGCGAAGTTGAAGATCCGGTTGCTCTTGTAGAGCAGGACCAGGCCGAGAGCAAGCAGCCCGTACGCCGCTCCATCGAAGAGCCCGTTGACGAGCGGAGCGACGAGCTGCGTCGTGACGTCGAAGCTCGCGAAGGCGGGGTCGCTCACGGGCGAAGGTAGTTGGAGCCGATCGTGTCCCACTGCCCGTTGCCTTGGGCCCCCGAGGGTTGGTTGGGGTTGTGCTTGGAGCAGTTGATGCGCTGGACCCAGGCGCCGGTGCCGCCGAAGTGGCTTCCGTTGAAGGCCGACGGTGCGTAGATGCCGGTGGTGAACGAACCGTGCAGGGCAGTGTTGATGAAGTTCTGCCGGGTCAGGTTGTTGCTCGCAGCCTTGAGCATCTCGAACACCGTGGCGGACAGCCCCCAGAGGCTCCACTCGATGTCGTCGTAGCTCCCGCCGTAGGCTTTCTTGAAGTCGGCGGTCGCGTGGTCGATGCCCGGGAAGGGCGCCAGCACGTCGGCGGCGCCGCTGATGGCGTTCGCACTGCTCTGGCAGATCAGCTGGCCCACGAGGAACTCGCTGTAGGTGACGCCCGGCGCGGTCCAGCGCACGCCGCTGCCGGTGGGCGCGGCGTTGTAGTAGCCCTTGACCATGAAGACGAACACACCAGGCGCCGCATCGACGAAGATCGTCTTGTACCCCTGCAGAGCCAGCTGCTGCCCGAGGTTGGTGGCAGCGGCGTCGTAGTTGCCGCTGTTCTGGTCGAACCGGGTCACCTTGTAGTTGATGTGCGCGGCGTCGAGCGCCTGCGTGATGCCGGTGGTGGCGCTGTTGAAGTTCGCGCTCTTGCCGGTCACGATCGCCCACTGCTTGCCGTCGCTGGAGGCCTTGGGCTTGGCGAAGCCCTGCTGCATGGCGTTGCGGACGACCAGCGCGCCCTGCTGCTGGTACGTGAGAGAGACGGCGAAGTAGTTGCTGAGGCCCTTCAGGCCGTTGTCGGTGACGCCGGCGGACAGGTACGGCGTGCCCGAGCGGACGATGTCGGTGTTCGTGGCGCATGCCTGGATCTGGTCCGTCCCGGCGCCGCCGAGGGCGATGAACGAGGTCTTGGCGAACTGGCTGCACACCCTGTTCGCGCCGTCAGGGGTGTAGGTGTCGTCCTCGAAGTCCACGTGGACCTTGCGGCCGCAGACTGTGTGCCCGGGCGCGTTCCAGAACGCCTGCGAGCCCTTCTGGAACGACGTGCTCGGGAACGGTGTGCCCGTGCCGGTGAGCGGCGCGTGCAGCCCGATGGTGATGCTGCTCTTGGTGATGCCGGTCGTCGTGCCGCCCGACGGCACGGCGCAGGGGCCGGCCGGGGAGCCGGTCGTTCCGGTCGCCCCCGACGTGCCGCTCGTGGCTCCACCAGTCGCGCCGGAGGTGCCGGAGCTCCCCGTGGAGGTGCCGGAGCTGCCCGTGGAGAGCAGCCCGCTGGTGGCAGCGCCGCTGGTCCCCTGCAGCGCCCCGGTCGCCCCGCTGCCCGAGGTCGCACCGGTCGCGGCCCCGCTGCCGCCGGTCGTCGCGTCCCCGGTGGAGACGCCACCCGCGCCCGCGGGCGCCTGCTTGAGGTTCGACATCGCGCTCGACTTCAAGCCGCAGGCCGTGGTCGCGAAGAGCGCGAGGGTGAGGATGGCCGCGCTCTGGAGGCGCAGGCGGCGGGGGCGGGGCTTCATCACGGACTCCGGTTGAGAGGGGGCTGGGTCACGCAGTCGAGTGGAAGAGCGAACGGACGCGCCGACGCGCGGGCGACGCGGGCGCCGCCGCGGAGGCGGGCAGGGCGGCGGCCGACCGGGCCCGGAGGACGCGCTGCAGGCGCGAGCGGCTCTGGGCCGCGGCAACGGGCTCTCCCCCCAGCACCACTGAGATGAGCAGGAGCAGTGCGGCGAGGAGCACTCCGGTCCACGCGAGCGCCGCGGTCGGGCGGCTCGAGACCTCCGGCAGGGCGCGCTGGCTGGTGACGGGGGCGACAGGCCCCAGCTGCGGTGCCGGCTGGGGCTGGGCACCGGCCACGAGGGGCGGGCTGCCGTTGCCGACCGGAGGGCTGACAGCACCGCCTGGCGAGCCGCCCAGCGACGGGGGTGGGGCGGCCTCAGGGACGGGTGCAGTGCTCGGTGGCTCGATGACGGTCTGCGGTGTCACCGCGATGGTCGCCGCGACCTTGGCGCCGCCCAGGAAGGAGAGCTGGAACGGCGTCGTATAGCCGGGAGCGGGGACGATCGCCAAGCCGACGTTCGTGTCGTCGAGCCACTCCTGGGCCAGCGCGGGCAGAGCGAAGCTGAACGTCTTGCCGTCGGCACTCGGGGTCCCGACCACGGCGGTCGTCTCGTGCAGGCTCGGCGCCGAGCTGGTGTCCTGCTCCCCGCCGGGACCGTTCAGCCAGGTTCGTGTCGGGAGCGCGACCGCGATCTTCGGCGTGTCCGTGGTCACGTTGGTCGCAGCGGGGTCGACGGTCAGCTTCAGCGTGAAGTCATCGACCGTGACGGGACCGGCCGGCAGCGAGAAGGCGACAAAGGAGAGCTTCGACGGCGTGCCCTTGCCGTCGGTGGAGGCCACCGGCAGGTCACCGGCCGGGACGTTCGACGGTTCGGGGAGCTCCGGCAGTCCGGCGACCGGCGCATCCGCCTGAAGGTGGTGCCAGTACCAGTTGGACTGCAGCAGCGGCGCCGGGACGCCCGCGGCTGCCTGAGCAGGCGCGGCCACTCCCACGGCTGCAGTGAGGCAGCCGGCCAGGGCCAGGCCCGTGATGGCAGGGCGTCTCACCGGAGGCTGACGTTCGACGCGGCCTGCGGCTGGCAGACCCGGCAGGGCTTGAGGTCGGCGGCCGCTGCCTCCTCGGCCGTGACGTAGCTGGTTTCCTCGCGGCCGTCGACGAGCCGGCATCCGGGGACGTGGTAGCTCGCGGTCCCCGCGACGAACAGCCCGTCCACGGTGTGCGGCACGGCGGCGGCCGCGACGCCGCCCTGAGCAGCGATGAGCTCGTCCAGCTTGGCCTCGAGGCGCACCCGGTCCGCACGCGCGCTCTGGGTCACCATCAGGGCGGCGCCCAGGATGACGAGTGCTAGCCCGAACACGCCGCCCGAGAGCAGGTAAGGCAGCTGCGCACGCACGTCGACCAGCCCGTTCACGCTCGCGCCGGCGATGCCGTTGTAGCCGAGCCCGATGACGACGAGGCCGATCGCGACGACGACGAGCGCCGTCCGCCCACCGAGAGAGGTCAGCTTGGCCTGGAAGGCCGACTGTGCCGGTCCGTGACTGTCCTGCTGCATCGTCGGCTCCCGCATCGTGGTGACGGAGATCACTCTCCTCACTCGTTGTTCGCCACCGGTCACCGGTCTCCTGCTGATCGGTGACGAAGGTTGCTACTCGTGCGTAACCCTAAGCCGGTGGGTTGTCGAGGGTCCAGCCCCGGACGGGATCGCCGGCGACCTGAGGGGTCTGCCGGCCGTGCGGCTGCTGGCGCAGGGTGATCGCCTGGGCGTAGTAGGTGCCCCACCGCAGCGCCTCACCGACGGTCGTGATCCCGTTGCGGTTGGCATCGGCCTGGCCCTGCGCCAACCCGAGGTCCCACACCAGCCCGGACCACACCGACTCGCCCCACTGCGGGAACTCATACGACTTCTGGGTCGCCTTCGAGCTGGTCGACACGAGCACCCGCGAGCTCGGGAGGTTCTCCATGAAACCCGCGGCCTCGCACCCGGCGACATCGACCCAGAGCTTGCCGGAGCCCCGGTTGAGCGTGTCGGCCAGGAAGGTGTCCGTCACGAAGTCCCGGTCGTAGGGCCAGAGCTTCTCGTGCCCACCGCTCTGCTTCACGTGCCCGGAGAAGTGGAACAGCGTGAACGTGCCAGGCGTGCTCTTGCTCGCCAGCCACTGGATGCCCGCGCGCACGGCGGCTCCTGTCGCCTGCTCGTTCGTCACCATCCGGATGTTCTCGGCCTGCCACCCGGAGGCGAGCAGCAGCGAGCGGATGAACTCCACGTCCTGCGCGCCGGCGATCGTGTCGTGTGTCGGCTTGCGGTAGCGGGTGACCCCGACGAGGAACGCGTACCGATCAGCGGGCGCCGCGAACCGCGTCGGACGCAGGTCGTTCTGCGGTCCTGGCGGTGACCCGAGCGACGTCTCCACCGGTACGCCTGTGTTCGCCTTCGTCGTCACCTTCACCACGCGCCGCTGCGGCGGAGCCTGCTTCGGCTCCGCCAGGTGCGTCAGCGGGAGCGAGATGACGGGCGTCTCGCTGTAGACGGTCTTGCTACCGATCACGCCTGACACCACGACGCCGACGCCGGTGAGCACGACCAGCGCAGACGTCCACGCCACCGTCTCGACCAACCAGCGTGGGGATCGCTTGCTCACCTGTTGACCATCGGCGTCCGGATGGCGTCGGTCAAGCGAGCGCATGCTCGAGATCAGCGAGCAGGTCGTCCGCGCTCTCGATCCCGACCGACAGCCGGACCAGGTCGGCGGGCACCTCGAGCTGCGAGCCAGCGACGCTCGCGTGCGTCATCCGGCCTGGGTGCTCGATGAGCGACTCGACACCGCCGAGCGACTCCCCGAGCGTGAAGACCTTGGTACGGCGGCAGACGTCCAGCGCCTTCGGCTCGCCCCCGACGAGGCGGAAGGACACCATCCCGCCATACCCCTTCATCTGCTTGCTGGCGAGATCGTGGCCCGCGTGGTCGGGCAGACCCGGGTAGAGCACCTCCCGCACGGCGCTGCTGCGGGTGAGCAGCTCCACGACGCGCTCGGCGTTCGCGCAGTGCCGGTCCATCCGGACCCCGAGCGTCTTCACGCCCCGCAGCGTCAGCCAGGCGTCGAACGGACCGGCCACCGAACCCATCGCGTTCTGGTGGTAGGCCAGCTCTTCGCCCAGCGCCGGGTCCCGCACGACGACCGCACCCCCGACGACGTCGGAGTGCCCGCCGAGGTACTTCGTGGTGCTGTGAACCACCACGTCTGCGCCGAGCGCGAGCGGCTGCTGCAGATAGGGGCTCGCGAACGTGTTGTCCACCACCAGCCGGGAGCGGGCCTCGTGCGCGAGGTCCGCGAGCCCGGCGATGTCGGCGATGCCGAGCAGCGGGTTGGTGGGGGTCTCGCACCAGATCATCCGCGTCCGGTCCGTCAGAGCTGCGCGCACCGCGTCCAGGTCGCCGAGCGCCGTCGGCGTGTACGTGACGCCCCACCGCTCCAGCACCATGGCGAACAGCCGGTACGTGCCGCCGTACGCGTCGTCCGGGAGGACCACGTGGTCGCCCGGGCCGAGCATGGTCCGCAGCACGGTGTCCTCGGCGGCCAGGCCACTCGCGAACGCCAGGCCACGCGCACCCCCCTCGAGCGCGGCCAGACAGGTCTCGAGCGCCGTCCTGGTCGGGTTTCCGCTGCGGCTGTATTCGTAGCCCTTGTGCTGCCCGACCTCCTCTTGCGCGTACGTCGAGGTCTGGTAGATCGGCACCACGACGGCCCCGGTCGTCGGGTCCGGCTCCTGCCCCGCGTGGATCGCCAGCGTCTCGAAACCGAGGTCCTCCGAGGTCATGCCGCCAGGCTACGTCTCGCCCGCATCCGGGCGAGCAGCTCCGCCAGGTGCGGCACACCGTCCTCGACCGCCTCCCTCGTGGCCACCGGCACGGGCAGCGGGGACCATGCCGGGGCCAGCACCACCGTGGCCGGGAGCGCCTCGACGATCCGCAGCTGGACCATGCCCGACAGCGTGAAGAAGGGCTCTCTCGCCGCCTCGGCGAGCTCCTCCGCGGCGCCGTCCAGCCAGTGCAGGGCCTGCCCACTACGGCCCATGAGCCGAGCGCCGATCGCCCGCAACCAGAACCGCGCCGCCTCGTCGAGCACAAGCACGACTGCCGCTGCCTCCCCCGCGGCCGCCAGCCCCTGGAGCTGGAGGGCGGTGTGTGCGTCGAACGCCCAGGTCACCTGGCCGGCCCTCGCCGGCGGCTTCCCGAGGAACATCGGGTAGCTCGCGTCCGGGTGGTCCTCCAGCGTGAGCACGAGGGCTGCCAGCTCCGGCTCGCGAACGACGACCTCGCCCCCCAGGAGCGCGTCGACGCGAGCGTCGACGTCCGCCATCAACGGCTCGAGGCTCGCCCTGAGCTGCTTGCCGCAGTGCGAGAGCAGCTCCTGCAGCGCCGCCACCGTCGGCGACACCCGGCCCGACTCGATGCGCGAGACCTGCCCTCGTGACGTGCCTGCCCGCCGTGCCAGCTCGCCCTGGCTCAGCTGCGCCCCTTGCCGCGCGGTCCGCAGCAGTCCACCGATGTCCATGCCCGACAGCCTGCCTGGGCCGCCCCTTGCGTGGCTGGGCCGGCGACCTCGCTGTGGACAGAGCTCGCTGTGGTCCCCATGGCGGCCTCGGGCTCTCTCAGGGAGGGGCACGTCCCCACTGAGGCCGGTGCTGACATCGGCACACCCGTGCGCGATCGCGCACGCGCCTCCCTGGCTGTGCGCCGGCCGGGGCAGCTGTGCGCGACTCAGTACAGGGCACTGGGGGGAGGCGGTCTCCCGCCGGAGCGCAGGGTCAGGCGTGCGAGAGGAAGGCGAGCACGTCCTGGCGGGTGACGACGCCGGTCGGGCGCCCCTCGGCGACGACGACGGCCGCGTCAGCCTTCTCCAGCGCCGCCATCGCAGCCTGCACCGGTTCGCCGGCGCCCACCATGGGCAGCGGCGGGCTCATGTGCTGCGACAGCGGGTCGGCGAGCTCCGCCCGGCCGTTGAACAGGGCGTCGAGCAGGTCGCGGTCGTGCACCGCCCCGACGATCTCCGCGGTCATCACCGGCGGCTCCGCCCGGACGACCGGCATCTGCGAGACGCCGTACTCCCGAAGGATGTCGATGGCCTCGCGGACGGTCTCGTTCGGGTGGGTGTGCACGAACTCGGGAACCGACCCGCGGCTCTTGCGGGCGAGCACGTCGCCGACCGTCTTCTCGCCGCCGTCGGTGGAGAGGAACCCGTAGTCCGCCCTCCAGTCGTCGTTGAAGAACTTCGACAGGTAGCCCCTGCCGGAGTCGGGGAGCAGCACCACGATGACGTCGTCGGGGTCAGCCGCGCGCGCCACGTCGAGGGCGGCCACCACGGCCATCCCGCAGGAACCGCCGACGAGCAGGCCCTCCTCGCGGGCGAGCCGGCGGGTCATGGCGAAGGAGTCCCGGTCGGAGACGGCGATGACCTGGTCCGGGATCGAGGCGTCGTAGGTGGCCGGCCAGAAGTCCTCGCCGACGCCCTCGACGAGGTACGGCCGGCCGGAGCCACCCGAATACACCGATCCCACGGGGTCGGCGCCGATGACCCGGACGGACGGGTTCTGCTCCTTGAGGTAGCGACCGGTGCCGCCGATCGTGCCGCCGGTGCCCATGCCCGCGACGAAGTGCGTGATGCGCCCGTCGGTCTGGGTCCAGAGCTCGGGGCCGGTGGTCTCGTAGTGGGAGCGTGGGTTGGCGGGGTTCGAGTACTGGTCGGGCTTCCAAGCGCCCGGCAGCTCCTTCGCGAGGCGGTCACTGACGGAGTAGTAGGACCGCGGATCCTCGGGGTCGACGGCGGTGGGGCAGACCTCGACGCGCGCACCGTAGGCCCGGAGCACGTCGATCTTGTCCCGCGCGACCTTGTCGGGGCAGACGAAGACGCAGGAGTAGCCGCGAGCCTGCGCAGCGATCGCGAGGCCGACACCGGTGTTGCCGCTGGTGGGCTCGACGATGGTGCCGCCGGGCTTGAGAGCGCCCGAGGCCTCGGCGTCGGCGATCATGCGCAGCGCGATGCGGTCCTTCACGGAACCGCCGGGGTTGAAGTACTCGACCTTCGCGAGCACCATCGCCGCGATCCCCTCGGTCACCCGGTTGAGCCGGACGAGCGGCGTGTTGCCGACGAGGTCGAGGACCGAGGCGCTGATCTCCACAGCCGCCAACCTAGGCCAGTTATCGTCCCCTGGCATGAGGCTTCCTCGCCCCGGACGGCGCGCCACCCAGGTCGCGACGGGTACCGGCCTGAGCGCGGGCTCGGCACTGGCGCTCGGCGTGGCGGCGTACGGACTGATCCGGGCTGAGGCGAAGCTGGCGCGGCGCACCATCGGCGAGCCCACCGACCTTCCTCCCGACCCGACAGGCGTCTACGGGCGGTACCTCGGCCCGACCCTGCACCTGGTCATGCTCGGCGACTCCTCCGCGACCGGCCTGGGATGCGACAGCCCCGCCCAGACCCCCGGCGCACTGCTCGCCGGTGGCATCGCACGGGACCTCAAGCGACGGGTGCGTCTCGAGGTGCACGCCGTCGTGGGCGGCCGCTCCGCCGACCTCGACACCCAGGTGGCGAAGGCGCTGCAGTCCCACGTAGACCTCGCCGTGATCATGGTCGGGGTCAACGACGTGACGCACGCGGTATGGCCCGGGGACGCGTCCGCTCAGCTCGGCCGGGCGGTGGC
>JBHEMB010000190.1:0-9322 GCA_046262855.1 Mycobacteriales bacterium
GGACCGGCAGCTCGTCGTAGGGGCTCAGCATCAGTGAACGGTCACGAGTCCGGTCGTGCCGTCGACGGTGAGCTTCGCACCGTCCTGGATCCGCTTCGTCGCGTGCGGTACGCCGAGCACGCAGGGGATGCCGAGCTCACGGCTGACGATCGCGGCGTGTGACAACGTCGAGCCGACGTTGACGACGACCGCCTCGGCTGAGGTGAACAGCGGGGTCCAGCCGGGATCGGTGATGGGGCGACGAGGATCTCGCCCGGTTCCAGGTCGTTCGCGTCGGCAGGGTCGAGGATGACTCTCGCGATTCCGGTCGCGAGCCCTGGGCAGGCGGCGAGCCCGGTGAGGATCTCGCCGGGCTGGGCGACGGGCACGGACGGATCCTTCTTCTTCGGCCAGGTCGTCACGGGAGGGACCTCGCCGGCCTTGACGATGTAGGGCGGCTCCAGCTCTTCCAGCGCGTGGTACCACTCCCACCGTTCAGCGATGACGCTGCGCTGAGTGGCCGGATCGGCGACGAACGCGTCGAGCTCTTCCTCGCGGAGCATGGTGATGTCGTCGGGCTTGTCGAGGTCGCCGGCGGCTGTGTGCCGGATGCCGAGCTCCCGGATCGGCAACCGGGCCTCGTGGAGAACCCGGATGAGGCTGGTCTTGGACAGCTCCCGGGCCGGCAGGTAGATGCCGATGAGGCGCAGCGCGAGGTCGAGCTGGCCGAGCTGCTCCGGGTTGTCGCTCAGCGTGGCCCGCAGTTCCGCAGTCAGCTGCTCCCGCTCGGCTCGCAGGCGTTGCGACTGCTTGCCCGGGTCGCGGTCGTCCGGCTGCAGCCGCATTCTCTCGACCAGGCCCAGCGGGATCTCCGGGTGTGTCTCCCAGGTGTGCGGCATCGCCTCCCACTCGTTGGTCGAGCGGCTGCCGTAGTCGTGGACGAACTGGTTCCAGGCGCTGAGGAACCGGCCGCTGCTCGGGTCGTCGGCGGCCTCGATGCGGTCGAGGAGCCCGTCGACGCCCTCGTCAAAAGCGGCGGTCAGGGCAGTGCTTCCCGCGACGATCCGGGACAGCGCCCACAGCGCGTGCGACGGGGCGGCGGAGGCGATGTTGCCGAGTCCGCCCATCAGCCGTGGTGCGAGCGTCGGGTCCTCGAACGGCGCGAGGGCCTGGTCGAGCAGCCCGGTGACGAGGCTGGACTCGTAGACCATGAGCAGGTGCTTGTAGAGGAAGGGCAGGTACTGCTCCATGCGCTCGCGCTCCAGCGCGACGAGCTCCGCGTCGCTCAGCTTCGCGTAGTCGGGCCGCTTGTCCCGCAGCCGCGCCGCGTCGGCGGCGAGGTCGTCGAAGTCGCGGCGGTGCTCGGTGCCGAAGACCCGGTTGAGGCTCTCGAGGATGCGCTCGGTGTACTCCGGCTTGTCGTCGTCCGGGTGCGGCTCGTAGGCAGGCACGTCGGCGCGCTCGCCGAGGTAGGTGCGGTCCATGAGCTCGGGCGAGGCTCCGGGCATGCGCGCCCCGAAGACACGGAGGTTGGACAGGTTCAAGTACACGTAGCCGTGCAGCATCCCTTGGATGTCGATGGTGTCGGCGCGGAACTCGTCGAGGTCGAAAGCGCCGAAGTCGGCCAGCACCTGCTTCCAGACGCGCTCAGCAGGCGGGCCTCCGACCTGGCTCCAGAACAGCGGGGTCGCGACTCCCGGGGAGACCTCGCCCACGTTGGCCCGGGTGTAGACCGGGAAGCGCGTCGACAGCGGGCTGTCGACCACCCAGGGGCCGCTGATGTCGACCACGAGGGCCTCCTTGAAAGGTCGAGTGCTCAACTGTTGTTAGATGGACTAAACCACGATCGGCGGCCTGTGGCAACGGTCACACGCGCGTGGTTGTGGTCCGGCTCGCAAGCCCGAGATGGGGAAGCTCCGTGGCGGCGATCTCGCGCAGGACGCGAGGGGCCTCGCCGGCGTAGATGTCCTCGCCGGCGAGCAGCCCCTCGGGGCCCACCGGCCAGACCACGAGCGCCTGGTAGGCGACGTGGTACCAGTGACCGGCGTGCACCTCGTCCCCGACGAGCCCGAGGAGCGCTGTGCCGTCGTAGACGTGGTGGAACTCGCCTTCGGTGACGACCGCGGCGGCGTCGGCGACGACCCGGGTCAGCACGTAGTCGAGCCGGTTCTTGCCCGAGCCGAACAGGTTCTCGTAGAAGCCGCGCACCTCAGCGGCCCCTACTGGCCCGGTGCTGCTGGACGCTCCCCAGATCCGGTAACGGGGTTGCGGAACCAGCGTGGCCAGGACGCCTTCCATGTCGCCGGCAACCTCTGCGACGACGTGCCGGGCGACGAGGTCGAGGGCATGCCGCACCCTCGGATCGATCGCGCCGTCGCGTGCGTCGATCAGCGGCTGCCAGCCAGGAACCGTCACGACAGGACTGCCCTCCCCCCGGTGAGCACGATGGTGCCCTCCTCCGTCCGCGTCTGGAACGCGACGTGCCCCTGACCGTGCCACAGGTCCACGTGCAGGGTCGCGCCGGGCAGCACCGGGGCGGCGAAGCGCGCGTAGACCGAGCGCACCCGTGCCGGGTCGCTCGCGGCTGCAGCGTGCAGCACCGCACGCCCGGCGAAGCCGAACGTGCACAGGCCATGCAGGATCGGCCTCGGGAAGCCGGCCCTGGCCGCGAACGCGGGGTCGGAGTGCAGCGGGTTCCGGTCACCCGACAGCCGGTAGAGCAGCGCCTGCTCGTCCCTGGTGGTGTACGTGACCGTCTCGTCGGGCGGCCCGTCCGGCGTCTCGACGGCCGCCGTCGGTCCCCGCTCCCCGCCGAAGCCGCCGGCTCCCTTGATGAACAGCGACGCGCGCGAGCGCGAGAGCTCGCTGCCGTCGTCGGCGACGAGGCTCGTCTCAGCGACCAGCAGCGCAGCCGACTCCTTGTCCCACAGCTCGGCGAGGCGCGTGGTGGCCGTAGCCGATGCCTCGACGGGCAGCGGCGCCAGCACCTCCACGGACTGCTCGGCGTGCACCAGTCGAACCCAGTCGATCGTGCCTGCGGCCTTGAGGACGCTCATGTCCACGCCGAGCACGACCGGCATCGTCGGCAGCATGGCCGGATCCACGCCCCGGGTGTTGTCCGTCGTGAACGCGAGCTCGGAGGTCCCGGCGCCGACGCCGAGCGCGTAGACGGCGCAGTCACGCGCCGTCCAGGAGACCGGCTTCGGCGCGCTCACGGTGCCGACGGCGGTGGGGTCGAGCGGCATGTCTCCTCCGAGGGGTTGCTGCGACAGCGTTAATAGTCTAGTAATCTACCATCTAGTCATCGACGAAATGGGGAGAGCGTGGCGCAGCAGCTGCCCGCCGTGGACTACCTGGTCCTCGGCGATCGCCCGCACCTGCAGGCCTGGACCTGCGACGCATGCGGGGCGGCGTACTTCGACCGACGCAATGCCTGTGCGAGGTGCTTCGCGGGAGCCTTCAGCCGTACGCCGTTGGCGACGGAGGGCACCGTCCGCGCTCTGACGCGGGTGGAACGAGGTGCCAAGCAGCCGTTCACCTCCGTCGTGGTCGATCTGGCCGGTGTAGCCGTCAAGGCAAACCTGCGTGGCATCGAGGACCCGGAGAGGGTGACCGCGGAGACCCGGGTCCAGCTCACGACCTTCGTGGTCGGCACAGACGACGACGGCGTGGAGGCGGTCGCCTTTGGCTTCGAGGCAGCGGGAGGCGACGCATGAGCAGCGGAGACGTGTGGATCATCGGTGCATCGATGACGAACTTCGGACGCTTCCCGGACAAGGACCTCATCGACCTTGCCGCCGACGCGACCCTCAGCTGCCTCGCCGACGCCGGCACGGACATGTCCGCGGTCGACGTCCTCACGATGGGCAACGTCTACGAGGCCAACAGCCACAACGGCCAGCGACTGCAGAAGCAGGTCGGTCAGACCGGCGTCCCGGTTTTCAACGTCGTCAACGCCTGCGCGACGGGCGCCACCGCCGTTCGCGTCGCCATGCTGTCCATCCTCGCGGGGGAGAGCGACATCGGCCTGGCCGTCGGCGTCGAGAAGATGGGCAAGATGGGCATGCTCGGGAGCGGTAAGCCCAAGAGCGAGCGCAAGGTGTACGAGCCCAAGGGACGCTACGGCTCCGTCGTCGGGACCGAGGGGCTGCTCGGGACGAACCTCATGCCGGGTGTCTTCGCCCAGGCCGGAACCGAGTACGCCCTGCGGCACGGCGTCACGGCCAAGCAGTTCGCCAAGGTGGCCGAGAAGAACCACGCCCACTCGGTGCTGAACCCGCTCTCGCAGTACCAGAGGGAGTTCAGCCTCGAGGAGATCCTCGCCGCCGAGGTGATCAGCTGGCCGAATACCTTGCCGATGTGCTGCCCCACGGGCGACGGGGCCGCGGCGGTGCTGCTCGCCTCGGACGCGAAGCTCAAGACGCTCGACCCTGACGTCCGACGGCGCGCGGTGAAGATCTCCGCGTCGGTCATGACCAGCGATCCGTACGTCGACGGTGGTCAGGTTCAGCCGGACGTGAACACGCTGACCCGCCTCGCTGCGGACCGCGCCTACGAGCAGGCCGGCATCGGGCCGGAGGACCTCGACCTGGTGGAGCTGCACGACTGCTTCGCGACCGCCGAGCTGCTCCACTACGACAACCTGCGGCTGTGCGAACCGGGTGGCGGTGGCGACTTCATCGACTCAGGCACCCCGTGGCGTGACGGACGCTTGCCGGTGAACGTTTCCGGCGGCCTGCTGTCCAAGGGCCACCCGCTCGGCGCGACGGGCATCGCCAACCTCTACGAGGTCGCGACCCATCTCCGCGGTGAAGCCGGGGACCGTCAGATCCAGGGCGCAAAGGTCGGGTTGACGCATGTCATCGGGCTGGCCTCGGCGTGTGCGGTGCACGTGCTCGAAGCCCGCAGCGCGGCCTGACCATGGGACCGCTGACCGGCGTGCGCGTGCTGGAGCTGGCCAGCGCCGCCCCCGCGCCCTTCGCGTGCATGCTGCTCTCCGATCTCGGGGCCGAGGTGCTGCGCATCGACCGCCCCGCTACGGGGAGACGGGCCTCGGACCAGGCGCTCGACCCCCTGGTCCGAGGGCGACGGTCCCTCGCGATGGACCTCAAGTCGGCGACGGCTGCCAGCGTCGTGGCTCGGCTCGCGGACCAGGCGGACGTGCTCGTCGAGGGCTTCCGGCCGGGGGTGACGGAGCGGCTCGGCCTCGGGCCCCAGGTCCTGTGCGCGCGCAACCAGGGACTGGTCTACGCACGCATGACAGGCTGGGGTCAGGACGGTCCCATGGCATCGCGAGCAGGCCACGACATCAACTACATCGCCCTCGCCGGGGCCCTCGAACCGCTCGGCCGGGCCGGGGAACGACCGCACGCCCCCGTCAACCTCCTGGGCGACTTCGGAGGCGGGGGAATGCTGCTCGCCCTCGGGATCCTGGCCGCCCTGCACGAGCGGACCCGGTCGAGCCGGGGCCAGGTCGTCGATGCCGCGATGATCGACGGGGCGGCACTGCTCACCGCGCAGCTGCACGGCATGCGGGCTCAGGGCGTCTGGGACGACCGTCGTGGCACGAACCTGCTCGACGGGGGAGCGCCGTTCTACGACACGTACGTGACCGCCGACGGCGGCTACATCAGCGTCGGCGCGCTCGAGCGGCGCTTCTACGCACAGCTGCTGCAGGGCCTCGGTCTGGCCGATGCCGGCCTGCCGGAGCAGATGGACCGGACCGGGTGGCCACGGTTGCGTGCCGCCTTCGCCTCGGTCTTCCTGCGACGCACGCGCCGCGAATGGATGGACGTGTTCGCCGACCTCGACGCCTGCGTCTCGCCAGTGTGGTCGCTGGGCGAGGCCCCACACGACGTTCACCTGGCGGCGCGGGGCACGTTCGTCTCGGTGGACAACCGACCGCAGCCCGCTCCTGCTCCGCGCTTCAGCCGCACTTCTGCTGCCACGCCCGAGCCGGCTCCCGTGCCGGGGGCCCACAGCCGCGCGGCTCTCCGCGACTGGGGGTTCGCCGAGCAGGAGGTGGCCGCCCTGCTCGCCGACGGTGTGGTCACGGCGGCACCGGCTGTCGAGGTGTCGGCGTGACCTCGGCAACCAGCACGCAGCCTCGGGCGGAAGCCAGCCTGGAGGAGACTCGCGCTGCCCTGCGCGCCTGGCTCGAGAGCGAACGCGAGCACCTGGCCCGTCTCGCCCTCAGCGGGTCGGACGTCAAAGCGACGTTCACGGCCCTGCGGCAGCTGCAGCGGATGTTGTTCGACGCAGGGTGGATCCGGCTCGGATGGCCTGCGGAGCTCGGCGGACTCGGCGGCTCGATGCTGCTCCGCTGCATCGTCGCGGAGGAGCTCGCGCTAGCCGGCTATCCGCCGCCGTTCTCCTTCGGCACGCAGGAGGTCTTGGGCCCGGCCGTCGCCCGGTACGCGCCGCCGGACCTGGCTGCCGAGGTGCTTCCCCGACTGCTGCGGGGTGACGAGACGTGGTGCCAGGGCTTCTCCGAGCCAGCGGCCGGCAGTGACCTGGCAGCGCTGCAGCTGCGCGCCGTCGACGAGGACGACCACTGGCGGTTGTCGGGCGAGAAGGTCTGGACCAGCTGGGCCCACGTCGCCGACCGCTGCGTCCTGCTGGCGCGTACCGGTGATCCCACGTCAGGGCACCGGGGCATCACGGCGATGCTCATGGACATGGGCCTGCCCGGCCTGGACCTGCGACCGCTGGTGAGCATGAACGGCGACCAGGAGTTCTGCTCCCTGTACTTCGACGACGTCCGCGTGCCGAAGAGCCGGACGCTGGGCGACGTCCACGGCGGGTGGGCGGTGGCCATGACGATCCTCGCCTCCGAACGCGGCGCGGCCGCCTGGCAGCGCCAGACGTGGTTGCGCACGAGGTTGCAGGACCTCCTCACGGCAACCCCCGACCTCCCACCCACCGTGGCGGGTGAGGCGTTCGAGCTCGTCCACGCGCTGCGGCTGCTGTCCCGCCGGACCGTCCGCGCCCTCGCCACCGGAGAGGACCTCGGAGCATCGCCGTCCTTCGACAAGCTGCTGATGTCGACGGCCGAGAAGTTCCTCTTCGACGCGGTCCTGGAGCACGCGCCGGGCAGGGTGCTCCTCGAGGCTGGAGCCGAGGCGGACGCCTGGCGCAACGACTGGCTGTACGCGCGAGCCTCCTCCATCTACGGCGGCGCCGCGGAGATCCAGCGCAACATCCTGGCGGAGCGGGTCCTGCGGATGCCGAGGGAGAGCTGAGTGGACGCGTCCGAGAAGGCGCTGCTCACGGAGGCCCTGGCGGCCCTCGTGGGGCAGCAGCCCGCTGATCTGACCTCCGCGTTGCGCGAGTTCGGCTGGTTCGACCTGCTGGCAGAGGATGCGGGCATTGCCGTGACCAGCCTCTTCGAGCTGCAGGGCGAGCGGCTGACGAGCTCCTCAGCCCTGGACGCGCTGCTGTGCCATTTCTGGGGCGTCGAGGCCACGGCTGTGGTGCTGCCGGTCCCGCCGGGATCAGCAGCCCCTGGAGTCCTCCACGACGGGCATCTGCTGATTGACGGGGTCCTCGCCGGAGCCCCCTCGGGTGCCGCGGCCGTCGCTACCGATCACGGCATCCACCTCGTGAGGGTGGACAGCCTCCTCGAACCGTCCGCCGGCCTGGACCTCGGCAGGGGCTGGGTCCGAGCGCGCGGCTCCGTGGCGGTGGACTCCAGAGCCGCCGCCGCCGACTGGCCGCAGGCGCTTCGGGTGGCCCGGTTGGCGATCGCCTCGGAGCTGATCGGGATCGGGAGGTGGATGCTGCGCACCGGTATCGAGCACACCACTTCCCGACACCAGTTCGGCCGGCCGCTGGCGTCGTTCCAGGTGGTCAAGCACAAGCTCGCCGACGTCCGGCTCTGGCAGGAGGTGGCCGAGCTCGCCGTGGCTTCCGCCTGGGAGGACGGGGATCCCGTCAGCGCAGCTCTGGCAGCCGCATCCGCCGGGCGCTTCGTCCGCACCGCCCGCGAGAACGTCCAGCAGGTCCTGGGCGGCATGGGGTTCAGCTGGGAGCACCCCTTCCACACCTACCTCCGACGCGCCCTCGTCCTCGAGTCGCTCCTCGGCTCGGCCCCCTCGCTGCGTGCCGAGATCGGTGCCCAGCTGCTCAGCGCAAGGCGCCTGCCTGCGCTGGCGGCGCTGTGACCACCCACGAAGTGTGCTCGACACCCCCCGAGGAGAAGCATGTCTGAGGCATGGATCATCGACGCCGTGCGCACACCGCGCGGCAAGGGCAAGCCGGGTGGCGGGCTGCATGACGTCCACCCGCAGGAGCTGGTCGCCCAGCTGCTGCACGCTCTGGCCGACCGGACGGGCATCGATCCGGCGGACGTCGACGACGTCGTGCTCGGCAACGGCGAACATGCCGGAGACCACGCCAACGACATTGCACGGCTGGCGGTGCTGACGGCGGGCTGGCCGCAGAGCGTCCCCGGGGTCACACTCAACCGCTTCTGCGGCGGCGGGCAGCAGGCCGTCATGTTCGCGGCCATGGGCGTCCTCGCCGGCTGGCAGCAGGCCGTGGTGGCCGGAGGCGTCGAGTCCATGTCGCGTATGCAGTACGGCCAACCCCTCGACGCCGGCAACCTCGCCCTGCAGCAGCGCTACCCACTCGTGCCGCAGGGCATCTCCGCGGACCTCATCGCGACCCGCGAGGGCTTCTCCCGACGGGACTGCGACGCGCTGGCCGCAAGGAGCCAGGGCAACGCGGCGACGGCAATCCGCGAGGGTCGCTTCGCGCGGAGCATCGTCCCGGTCAGAGACCTCGAAGGTGCGGTCGTGCTCGACCACGACGAGCACCCGAGACCCGGCACGACCGTCCACGCGCTCGCCGAGCTGTCGCCCTCCTTCGCCCGCGCGGGCACGAAGCCACGCGACCCCGACGGCCGCTCCTACGACGACCGAGCTCTCGACAGCTATCCGGACGTCAGCGCCATCGACCACGTCCACCACGCCGGCAACAGCTCCGGGGTCGTCGACGGCGCCTCCGCGCTGCTCGTGGTCTCGGACTCCTACGCCCAGGCGCACGGGCTCACGCCGCGGGCGCGCATCGTCACGGGTGCGGTCGCCGGGGCCGAACCGGTGATCATGCTCACCGCGCCTGGACCCGCGAGCGAGCTCTGCCTCGCGAAAGCCGGCATGAGCGTCGCCGACATCGACCTGTGGGAGATCAACGAGGCGTTCGCCGCCGTGGTCCTCAAGGTTGTCCAGGACCTCAAGATCGACGAGGACAAGGTGAACGTCAACGGCGGCGCCATCGCCTTGGGGCACCCCATCGGGGCGACTGGAGGCATGCTGTTCGGCACCGTCCTCGACGAGCTCGAGCG
>JBHEMB010000191.1:0-6239 GCA_046262855.1 Mycobacteriales bacterium
GTGCTCGGGCGGGTCCATGTTGAGCATGAGCTGCCGGGTCATCGCGAGGGCGACCTCCTCGTCGGCCTCCGGGCCCATCGTCAACAGAGCACCGCGGGCGTAGGACGAGAAGACCTCAGGCGTCCGGCTCACCTCGCGGACATCCTCCAGGCGGGTCACCACCCAGAAGCCCTCGCCCCACGACCCCGGCTGGTCGTGCCAGAAGACCGGCGCCTGGTCGCGCATGGCCGCGAACGCCTCGAGTGGCAGGCCGGAGGTGAAGGTGTCAGGGTCGACCAAATCCAGGGAGTCGACGGGGCAGCGAGCGGCGGTGGTCACGGGGGCCTCCTCAGTCAAATACGAGTCATCCCGTATCGCTATTCACGATACCCCCGTGTGGCGGGGCTCACAAGGCCCGGATGACCTGCTTGACTGCGCTGCGATGACAAGCGCAGGTCGTCCCCGCGACCCCCGGGTGGACGAGGCGCTGCGGCGCGTCGTGCAGGACCTGCTGGTCGAGCAGGGGTACGGCGCTTTGACCGTGCAGGGCGTCGCTCGCGCGGCCGGCGTCTCGCCTGCGACGATCTACCGCCGCTTCCCGGGCAAGCGCGAGCTGGTGGAGTGGGCGGCCTTCCCTGCGTCGGAGTGGGTGGAGCCGCGCTGGACCGGCGACTACGCCGCGGACCTGACCACGCTCGTGGAGGTCCTGCTCTCCTGGCTCCGGCAGCCTGCCGTGCGGTCCGCGGTGCCCGGCCTGCTCGGCGAGTACGTGCGCGACATCACCCGGTACGAGGCGCTGCTGGCGGCCACCGTCGAGCCGGTACGGCGGTCGCTGGCGGAGCTTGTCGCTCGTGCTGTCGAGAGAGGCGAGGCCGTCGAGGGGGTCTCCCTCCCCGCGCTGCTCGACGTGATCCTGGGCGCGGTGCTGCTGGAGGCCATGGTCTCGGACGGGGCCGGCGTGCGGGCAGCGGCGGAGCGGATCGCGGACGTGGTCCGCCGCGCTACCACGTGACCGGTCCGCTGTGGGACGACGGTCAGTGGTCCGGGCTGCCGCGGCTGGAGGAGGACGTGACCGCGGACGTCTGCGTCGTGGGACTCGGCGGCTCCGGACTCACCGCAGTGCACGAGCTGCGCGCCCGCGGCGCCTCGGTCGTCGGGATCGACGCGGGCACCGTGGGTTGCGGTGCCGCGGGGCGCAACGGCGGTTTCCTGCTCGCCGGCCCCGCCCTGCCCTACCACCGGCAACGGAACCCGCTGCTGTACCGACAAACGCTGGAGGAGCTCGACCGGATGGAGGCCGCGGGCTTCCTCCGCCGCACCGGTTCGCTCCGGATCGAGCGCTCGGCCGAAGGACTGGCCGACTGCGACGCACACGCCCGCGCGTTGCGGGAGGACGGCTTCACGGTGCACGACTACAGCGGTCCGGAGGGGACCGGTCTGCTGTTCCCCCGGGACGGGGTGTGCCACCCGCTGGCGCGGTGCCGCATGCTGGCCACGGGGCCGGGTCTCTTCGAGTCGACGCCGGCGCTGTCGGTTGCCACCGGCCTGGTCGAGACGCCCCGAGGACGGGTGTCATGCGAGCACGTTCTCGTGCTGGTCGACGGGCGTCTCGAGCAGCTGCTCCCCGAGGTACCGGTGCGGACCGTGCGGCTGCAGATGCTCGGCACATCTGCTGTCCCGCAACGGTTCTCGCGCCCGGTCTACCTGCGCGACGGCTACGAGTACTGGCAGCAGCTACCTGACGGCCGGCTCGTGCTCGGTGGCTTCAGGGACCTCGGCGGCCAGGAGGAGGAGACAACCTCGACCGAGACGTCAGCGACCGTCCAGGGCGCGCTCGAGGAGCTGCTCGCGCGGGTGGCTCCCGGCGCTGTGGTGACGCACCGCTGGGCGGCGTCGGTCGGGTACACGCAGGACGCCCTGCCGTACCTGGGTGAGGTGCGGCAGGGCGTCTGGGCTGCGGGCGGCTACTGCGGGACCGGCAACGTGATCGGCGCGCTGTGCGCGCGCCAGCTCGTCACCAACGTCCTCGGCGGCCCCACCTTCATGGCGGAGGGGGGTGGGGGGGTTACTTGGGCTGGAGGCGGGCGGCGCCGTCGAGGCGGACGGTCTCGCCGTTGGCGTAGGTGTTCGTGAGCAGCTCGAGGATCATCGACGCGAGCTCGTCCGCCGTACCCAGTCGCTTGGGGAAGACGACATCGCGCTTCAGTGACTCCTTGAACGCCTCTGACGCTTCGCCCTCGCCGTAGATGGGGGTGTCGATGAGCCCGGGTGCGACGCAGTTCAGCCGGATGCCGGCTGCTGCGAGGTCGCGCGCGATGGGAGTCGTCATGCCGACGATGCCACCCTTGGACGCGGAGTAGGCCGCCTGCCCGATCTGGCCGTCGAAGGCTGCGATGGAGGCCAGTGTGACGATGGCGCCCTTCTGGCCGTCTGCGTCGAAGGCCTCGGTGCGCGAGATCGCCGTCGCGGTGAGCCGCACGGTGTTGAACACACCGATGAGGTTCACGTCGACGACCTTCTTGAAGTAGTCGAGGTTGAACGCGGAGTCGTAGGACCCGTCGCGGCCGATGGTGCGGGAGGCCGCGCCGATGCCGGCGGCGGCGACGGCGGTGCGGAAGGTGCCCAGCTCCTCGGCAGCGCTGATCGCCGCGATGACGGCATCGGTGTCGGTGACGTCGGCGCGGACGTACGTGCCGCCGATGTCGCCGGCGACCTTGAGGCCCTTCTCGTCGTTGAGGTCGACGATGACCACCTTGGCGCCGCGGCCGGCGAGCTGACGGGCGGCGGCCTCACCGAGGCCCGACGCACCGCCGGTGACGAGGGACGAGGTCCCGTTGAGGTCCAGCACGGTGTAGCTCCTTCATTCCACGAGTGAGGGAGCCATCTTCGCAGGTCTGTGAACGGCGGTTCGCACGCGGTGCAGGGTCTCGGCGGGGACGAACGCGAGGTAGCAGCTGATGATGGTCAAGGAGAACCACCCGATCAGCAGCGTCGCCTCAATGCCGAGGTGGATCGCGACGCCGGCCGCCATCGCCTTCCAGCGGGTGCGCGGGAACCACATCCCGAACACCAAGAAGCCCTCGGCGACGAGCGTGCCGTACGTCAGCAGCGCAGAGACGGTCACGGAGGTCGCGGCCCACTGTGGTACGACGAGCCGCTGCAGGTCCTCGAGCTGGACCGCCTTGCCGACGGCGGTGCCGTTCTGCCACGAGGTGCCGTGCAGCTTGGCAACGACGGAGAACAGGTACACGGCGCTGATCTGCAGCTGCAGTAGCCGCAGCCCCCACGGCGCGCGCGGTTGCGGATCGTGCCGGCGCGCGTCCAGCGACCAGATCGTCCCTGACGGCATCAGCGCCACGTAGAACGCGAGCTCCCGGAGCAGCAGGTCACCGCTGTTCAGGACGTACACGTCGCGCCGCTGCAGGATCAGCAGACCGAGGAAGACGCCCCAGGCAGCGAGCCGGGTGTGCCAGCCCACGAGCAGCGCGGCGGCGGCGCAAGCCAGGATGCCGCACGCGGCGTAGGGGCTGGCGATGTCGACGGTCCACCAGCCCGCGGTGCCGGCTACCGGTCCCGCGGTGAGGCCGTCGCTCGACAGGAAGGCCTGGGCGTCCGGCAGCAGGGACAGCGTCCAGCCGAGTGTGAGCAGCGCGCACGCGATCCGCAGGGCGGCCATGGGCGCGGTGTCGACGGGGTCGAACAGCCACAGCCGCAGCCGGTTCACGGCAGGTCCAGCGTGTAGAAGTCGTACCGGCCGGCCGCCGGGCGCGGCTTGCCGTCACCAGGGACCGCGACGTCGCGGAACGTCCGTGTCAGCACCACCTTGACCACGTCCGGCCCGTACGTCCGGGCCAGCCAGCGGGCGGTCGGGTCCCACAGCCCGGCGTAGTCGTCGGCGCGCAGCCGCTCGACGTACTTCTGCCAGCGGTAGTTCCGGTACGGCGTGATCACGATCCCGTTGTGCGGCGGGTCCCACCGGCGGGTGTGCCCGTCGCCGTAGGTCAGGGTTGCGTGGACCGCGACGCCGAAGCTGCGCGGCTCGGGGGCGAACAGCGCCCAGTCCTGCTCGAGGCCCAGGCCCTGCGCGACCGGACCGAGTGCGCGGACGGCCCGGTCGTGAGGCCGTCCGGCAGGGAGGTTCCACGCCACGACGGCGAGCACGACGAGTGCGCAGAACGCTGCGATGACCGCCTGCCCGGCAGGACTGGACTCGATCCGTTGCCCGATGCGCACGCGGGCACGGTAGGGCCTGACGCGCTACGGCGCTCCGACTCCGACCGGGTTCGTCGGCGGGACCACACCGCTGGCCCACACGGCCCGCGTGAGCGGCGTGAGCAGGTCGGCGGCACGTGCCACCCCGTCGGCTCCCAGCGCGGCCCAGGGCTTGCGCGCGGCCGCGTCGGTGACGGCCTCGACGTCGGCGCGTGCTTGGCGCCCGTCGGTGGTGAGGCGGCCCTCGTCGACCCAGCCGAGCGCCTGCAGGCGGCTCGTTGCCGTCGTCCACTCGGCCTCGCTCCAGCCCCGACCCAGCCGGAGGTCCTCCGCCCGCGACTCCCCGGCGGCGACCTTGAGCTGCATCGCCTCGATCGGCCCGATGCCGTGGCTGATCAGCGTCGCCACGTGACCGTCCCCGCGGTGCTCCCGCAACGTCGTGGTCGCCTGCCAGACCGCGCCCAGCCGGCCCACGGGCCGCGGCAGTGCCTGGTTAGCGGCGGCCAGGACGCGGCCTTCGCAGTCGGCGGCCTCGGCAGCTCGCCAGAGCAGGTCGGCCAGCTCGGTGACCGCGGTGCCGTCGGCGTGCGGCTTGAGCGCTGCGACGGAGCCGTCGCAGCGGGCCTGCAATGCGTCGGCGGGGCTCAGCCGTAGCCAGGCGTCCGGCAGCACCGCAGCGGCTCGACGCGGGTGGAAGCCGAAGAACGACGCGGTGGCCAGGGCCGGACCGACGGGCCCCAGCGGGGCGGCGCGCTGGATGACGTAGCCCGCCCAGAAGCCCTCGATGCCCAGCACTGTCAGGGGTTCTCGGGCGGCTGGGTCGAAGTAGGTGACCGCGTGCACGGGCTCGATCAGCTGCCACATCCGGCGTACGTCCATGGCGTGCACGGTGGAGTATGACAGTCGTACTAGTCAAGAGGTATTCTGCTGGAGTGGGAAGCGACACGAGGCAACGGATGGTCGACACGGCGGTGCGGCTGTTCCGCTCACAGGGCTACGCCGCCACGTCGTGGCGAGGGCTGGTCGCGGAGTCCGGGACCCCCTCGGGGTCGGTGCAGCACCACTTCCCGGGCGGCAAGCAGGAGCTGGCCCTCGCCGCTCTCAGCGCGGGTGAGGAGGTCACCCGCACCGCTGTCAGGATCGCGTTCGAGAAGCATCCCGACCCCGGCGACGCCATCGCGTGGTGGTTCGGCAAGGCGCAGCTGGTCCTGGAGCGCAGTGACTACGAGCAGGGCTGCCCGATCGGGATGCTGGCGCTGCACTCCGGCGATCCGGTGGTCGCCGAGACGAGCCGCCACGTGCTGCAGCGCTGGCACTCCGACCTCGCGGAGCGGCTCGCTGCCGCCGGCCACGCCGATGCGGACGACCTGGCGATGTCGGTGATCATGACGCTCGAGGGTGCACTCGTGCTCGCCAAGGGACTGCGCTCGTCACGCCCCGTGGAGGTCGCGGCTCAGGAGATGAGGGCGAGGTTCGCCAGGTGATCCCGCAGGTGCTCACGTCAGGACTTCTGGTACGGCGGGCAGGTCCCGCTGACGCGGCGGCACTGCAGTCGCTCGTGACCCGCTCGGACGTCATGAGCCGGTACTCGCGCTTCCACGGGGCCATGAACCGGTTGCCGTCCTCCTACCTGCGCCTGCTCGTGGACCGGCCGGCGTCGGAGCACGACGCGCTGGTCGTCGAGGTCGACGGCCGGGTGGTCGCCTTCGGTGACCTCGGGCCGGTCCCGGGCAAGCAGGGCGTCGTCGAGGTCGGGATCCTCGTCGAGGCGCCGTACCGCCGGCAGGGCCTTGCGCGGCTGCTCCTCGACGAGCTCGCGGTGCGCGCGTCGGTGCGTGGCATGTCCGTGCTGCGTGCGGTCGTGCTGCACGACCACGTTCCTGAGGTCAAGCCGCTGCTCGGCGACCGCCCCGTGCTGTGGTCCTGGACCGACGCCACGGCTCATGGCTTCGACCTCGCACTGCTGCCTCTTGCGTCCGCCCCGCCGGAGCCTGGCGATGTCCGTCCGAGCGGACGCAACGGCGGATCAGGCGGTCGCGATCGCGTCG
>JBHEMB010000192.1:0-3462 GCA_046262855.1 Mycobacteriales bacterium
GCACACCGACTACCTTCGTGTCGGCGACGGCCATGACGAGCTGCGTGGCTTCTGGGCCTGGTACGAGGCGCAAAACGTCGGCGCCCAAGCGCAGATCGTCGGCCCCCTGCTGTACAAGCTGCGCGCGTTCCTGCTGCGCCCCAACGTCCGCAAGGTCGTCGACGCGCCCACCTCCACCCTGGACCTACGCCGTGTTCTCGACGGCGGGCTGCTGCTGGTGCGGGTCCCCAAGGGACTGCTCGGCGAGGACACCGCCCGACTGCTCGGCAGCTTCGTTGTGGGCAAGACCTGGCAGGCGGCCACCGGCCGCGCCGCCCTCGGTGAAACGGCCCGGTGCGACGCAGCCCTCTACGTCGACGAGTGCCAGAACTTCTTGAACCTGCCCCGCTCCTTCGACGAGATCCTCTCCGAAGCACGCGGCTTCCGGTTGTCCCTCGTGCTCGCGCATCAGCATCTCGGGCAGCTTCCCCACGAGCTGCGGGACGCGGTCAGCAGCAACGCCCGGAACAAGGTGTGGTTCACCATGAGCCCGGAAGACGCGCACATCTTGGAACGCCACACCCGGCCGCGGCTCACCGAGCACGACCTGGCCAACCTCGACGCCTACCAGGCCGCCGTACGCCTCGTCGTCGACGGACAGGACCAGCCGGCGTTCACCCTGCGCACCCGGCCACTCCAACCTGCCCAGCCAAGTGGAGCACGGCCATGACCAGACCGCTCGACGAGCACTCCGAGGAGTCGGGTAAGGAATCGGTCAAGGACTCGGTCGAGGAGCCTGAATCCCTTACCCCTGCCGCGCGCATACCCGCACGTCAACCTGGCCGACACCCCAAGGGCTCTCGGCTCCTACTGCCTACCCAGGCAGGCGTTCTCCGCTGTGCTGGCCCACGAGGGGCCACAGTCCGCTCTGCGGTGATCCGGCGGCTCACCGACCGAGACCGTCACCTTATCCGCACCGTCGCTCGGCTCCGTGTCCTGACCGGTCCGCAGCTCGCCACGCTCTACTTCGACAGTCCCAAGACGGCCGCGAATCGCCTCGTCACGCTGCATCGGCTCGAACTGCTGGACCGATTCCAGCCGTACCGACCCGGCTGGGGTCGCGCGCCGCTGCACTACGTCCTGGGCCGCGTCGGCGCCGGGGTGATCGCCGTGGAACGCAGTCAGGACTTCGACGCGGCGTACCGCCGCTGGCGGCCGGACAAGGCGGTCGCCCTCGCCCGCGCGCAACGCCTCGCGCACCTCGTCGGGGTCAACGGCGTCTACACCGACCTCGCGTCCTACGCCCGCCGACACTCGCCTGCCCGCCTCCACCGCTGGCTCACCGAGTCCGACTGCACCGGCTGGTGCGACGGCCTGGTCTTTCCCGACGCCTACGGCGAATGGCAGGACAGTGAACGCCGGGTCGAGTTCTACCTCGAATACGACCGAGGCAGTGAACATCTCGGCCGGTTGACCGCGAAACTCGTCGGCTACGAACGGTTGGAGACGGCCCGAGGTGTATCCACCTGGGTCCTGTTCACGTTCCTCTCACCACGGCGGGAAGCCCACGCACGCCGCGCCCTAACCGGGACGACCATCCCGGTCGCGACCGCGACGCTGCTGCCGTCCGCACCGGTGCACACGGCAATCTGGCTGCCGCTCCAGCCCAGCCAATCGACCCGGCTGCACCTGGTCGACCTGGCCACCTATCCCAAGCCTCCCGAAGCGCTTCGTCGCGCCGCCACCAGCAGCGTTCGCGCCTGGCGCTTCGATCCTGCCCGCTACGACCTTGACGCGGAGCCGCCCATGGAGTTCTGAACGCTCCTCCCGCCATGCCCAGTCGGTCGCACGGCAGCAGGGACAGCATCCGTCGGTACAGGCGGAGGGGACTGTCGTGTCTCGGCCAGACGCTGGCGGCGCCATCCTGGTCGGCCATGTGGTCCCGGACCGCGATCCCGATGAGCGAGCGATCCTCGGTCCTTCCGCCCACCACCCTGCCAGCGACTCGCGCCCCGTGCCTCCCGCCAGATCCGCGACGTGCCCTGCCTGACCGAATCAGGTAGCTCACGCTCAGCCGCGACCCGCTGCCGCTGGCCGTGAAGGACTGTCCGGTTTCCCCAGGGACAGCACCGACGACAGGCTCAGCAGGCATGACCGAGCGGCTTCCGGAGACGCTCTTGTGTGCTCACCAGCGCAGCGCCCCGTGAGGACATCCACCCGGAGCATTGACTGGAGGTCATCACCATGGTCGCTCTGCTCACCATCCTCGCCACCCTGCTGTTCACCATCTACACGTTGCGCGAGGCCATCCCCTCGGTCCTGTGCTACTACCGCTGGCTGACCTGGAGCCGACGGTTCGTCCGCCGCTACGGCATCGACGCAGCCCTGCCGCTCATCAACGACACGAACCCCAGCCGGCTGCTCGACTTGGGCCGGATCACCGCCAGCCGTCGCCCGGCCGTGCCCGTGAAGAACTCTTAGCCCTAGACCTCGGATGCTCGTGACCGGTCGCCTCTGACGCGCGTGCGACCGGTCACGACATCGGTAGCCCACGCCGTACGGCGATCTCGCACGTGTCGATGACCGCGCAGCTGAATGGTGCGTGTCTATCGCCATGCCCCCCGCAGCCGCGAACGGCCTCACACATTCACCGAAGTAAGCACGTCATGACGCGCTATGTCGCACCCCTTACGGCGACGCCTTCCCTTCTCGAAAGGAGACTTTCATGTCCATGCTCGACGGTAATGAACACGGAACCCTGCTCAATGCTCTGCAGGTGGCGGCAGAGCGCTTCGACTACGACGCCAGGCTGTTCCAGACCATCGCCGCTGCCAAGGCAGGAGGCGGGGAAGACCAATACCCCTTCATCACCGCAGCATCCGCGGCTCGGCTCGTCGACCAGTTCGAGACCCAGGCGCGAGACACCCGGGCACTCGCCCGTCGGTTCGCCCGTAGCAGCGAGGTCGCACTGAGCGAGGACGAGCCCGACGGCGAGGCCGATAAGGACTGAGTCGCCACATCACCAGGCTCAGGCGGGCTCTCGGTCTTCGATTCATGCCGCACTCTTTCTGCGACACCTTTCCAAGAAAGGAATCTAAAACACCGGCCAACGAACGCCAAGAGAAAGGAGCGTCGACATGACGCGCCGCGAACGACGACAAGCCCGCGCAGACCGGCTGCGCGAATGGGCGGACAAGCGCGAGGCCCGCGGTGACGCCGGCTGGGACCGCGCCCAAGAGACGGCCGACCGCATCCCGTTCGGTCAGCCGATCCTCGCCGGTCATCACTCCGAAGGCCGCGACCGTCGCTACCGCCAGCGGATCAGCGACACTTTCGACAAGGCCGCAGCCGATCTGGCGAAGGCCCGCGACATGCGCAGCCGGGCCACCCACATCGACGACGAACTCGCCAGCAGCATCTACGACGACGACCCGGACGCGATACCCGCGCTGAAGGCCCGCATCGCATCGCTCGAAGCAGAGC
>JBHEMB010000193.1:0-2578 GCA_046262855.1 Mycobacteriales bacterium
GTCGAGCCGACGGCCCCATGCAGTTTCACCTGCAGGGAGACTCGCGCTCGCTCGACGACGCTCTCAGCGAGCTGCCTCAGCCGGGAGCGCGAGATGTCCTCGTCGAGCGGGAGGAGGGCGTAGACCGTGCTGAGCTGGACGAGCACACTGCTGCGGCGACGAAGAGCCGTGCATTGCAGCTGCACCAGATCTGCGACGGCGTCGGTGTCGAGCTTTTCGGTCGCCTGGGGCTCGGGCAGCGAGAAACCGAGCACGGCGACCCGAGCTGTGACCTCCAGACCGAGACGCACTGCGGCGACCTCGGGCGACGTCCGGCCGTCCAGGAGGCCGCGCAGCAGCTCGCTCCGCACGCGCCGCTCTACGTCGGCACTGGCTCGCGCCCGGAGCACGTGGAGCGCGGCCAGCCGGCCGGCGTCGTTAAGGGCATGCTCGGCGTCTGGGCCCAAGGGGGTGCCCTCGACCACCCACAGGGAGCCGAGGAGCTCTGTGCCGGCCCTGATCGCGACCGCGAGTCGTGGGAGGACGTCCCCGCTTCCAGGGACGCGCATGACTCCAGGCGCGCGCTGCAGTTGCCGGTACAACTCGTCGTCGCCCTCGTCGTGAGGCACTTTTCGACCGAGGATGCCCTGCCGGCGGGTCTCGTCGATCGGCTGATGCGACAGGGACGAGTAGGCGATGACGCGGCGTTGAGGGTCCTCGATCGCCACCGCACCACCGACCATCGCGGCAACCGAGTTCGCGAGGGCGAAAAGGTCCCCGAGGGCTCCCTGACCCGTCGCGGACGATCCACCCGCAGACGCCACTGCTGTCGTGAGCAGCTGCTGAAGGTGTTGCCACGGAAGGCCCTCATCGGCCCCGACGACAGGTACCGCGGCAGTCGTCCAGGCGATGCCATCGCCTGGGTGCGGCTTGATGACCACGCCTGCGACCTGAGAGCCGGCGAGGCGCGTTTGGAGATCCGTCCGATCGAGGCACATGAGGAGCAGTCCTGGGGCGTCCGGCATCGGGTCGCCCGGCCCTACGAGAACGACCTCAGTGACTTCGACATCCAGCCTGCCTGGATCAGTCAGGGGCACCAGGGCCGTGCTGAGCACGTCAAGAAGCGCGCGCAGAGTGGCCACGACAACGAGTCTGCATGACCCGGGCGGGGTCGGCGTCGTAGTTCGGCAATACTTTGAGGCGAGCACTTCTGAAGAGTCGACGAAGCGCACCCCCAGCCATTGAAGCGACAGTTGTGCCATGACGATGCTGTCCACGACGGGCGAAGCGAGCGCCCGAGCTGCGGCGGTCGCGGAGGGCGCCGTCCGCCGCGCGGGGATTTCTGTTCTCGAGTTGTCCACCGCGGATGACGTGAACCGCGCCGCTGGGCTTCTCCGTGAGGTCTGGCGTGGACCGCAGGACCCCGTTCCCGCGAACCTGCTGCGGGCTGTTCACCACGCCGGCGGCTACGTCTACGGCGCCGTCGACGATGTCGGCACCTTGCTCGCGGTCAGCATGGGTCTGCTCGCCACAGACGGCCTGCACAGCCACATCACAGGCGTGGTCCCCTCCGGCCAGCGTCGCGGGCTTGGCTTCGCTCTCAAGCAGCACCAACGTGCCTGGGCGCTCGAGCGCGGTATGACGACCATCTCCTGGACCTGTGACCCCCTCGTGCGTCGCAACGTGGCGTTCAACCTGCATGCCCTTGGCGCCCGCGTGGCGCGCTACCTCCCCGACTACTACGGCCCCATGGATGACGGGGTCAACAAGGGCGACGAGAGCGACCGGTTCGAGCTCTGCTGGGACCTGCTCGGTCACGCGGCCGTTCAGGCCGCGGAAGGACGCATTCCCTTCCTTGATGGTGCGGATCGCCCGCTGGCCGTCGCCCTCGGGCCCGGCGGTCTTCCGGTCATGCGGCCGGTGAGCAGCACGCCGCGCGTGGTCGTCCTCCCGCCGGACATCGAGACCCTTCGCGGCGCCGACGGCGCCGCCAGCCTCGAGTGGCGGTATGCGGTGCGCTCCGCTTTGCTGCCCGTGCTGTCGAGCGGGGGCGTCATCCTCGGCCTGACATCCGGCGGAGCGATCGTGGTCGACGACCCCGCATGAAGCTCGAGTCCGTCGAGCTGCTGCGCCTGCAGCTCCCGCTCGTCTCGCCGTTCCGCACCTCCTTCGGGACCGAAACGGTGCGGGATGTGCTCCTGGTTCACGTCACCACGCCGGAGTCCGAGGGTTGGGCGGAGTGCGTCGCAATGGAGGAACCGCTCTATAGCAGCGAGTACGTCGATGCCGCGATGCATGTGCTTCGCCACCATCTCGTCCCTCGGCTGGTGGCCATCGAGAACCTCACGGCGGCCCGCGTGGCCGGGGCGCTGCACGCGGTAAAGGGCCACCGCATGGCCAAGGCGGCGCTGGAGACCGCCATCCTCGACGCCGAGTTGCGCCCGTCCGGCACGGCACTCGCCACCCACCTCGGCGGCGTCCGCGACCGCGTCCCCGCCGGTGTGAGCGTGGGCATCATGGACTCGGTCCCGGCGCTGCTGGACACCGTCGACATGTACCTCTCCGAGGGCTACGTGCGCATCAAGCTGAAGATCGAGCC
>JBHEMB010000194.1:0-3293 GCA_046262855.1 Mycobacteriales bacterium
GACCTACGGCAACGGCCTGACCGGGACCAGCACGTCGGCCAAGGCAGGGACCGCCGCCGTGGACCGCGTGGCCGGCACGTACGACACCCCGGTCTTCGTCGACGACAGCTACGACGTCAGCACGCTGGCCGGGGTGCCCGGCGGCGTGATCCGCCTGACGTACGCGACCGACCCCGGTCTCGCGAAGCTCGGCTGGATCGTCGACAACCTCAAGGTGACGGCCACCGTCAACGGCGCACCGAAGGTCCTCTACGACTCGGACTTCGAGGGCAAGAAGGCCGCTGACGACCCCGTCGTCTACCCCGGTGGTTGCAAGGAGGACCTGTCCACGTCGGGGGGCCTCTGCACGCCGGGCTTCCAGCTGCTGACCGCCGGCGCGCCCGCTGAGCAGGAGCACGCCTACCTGCTCGAGATGCGTGACCGCTCCGGGTTCGACTTCGACGGCCGTGGCCAGAACGACCGCGACGCGATCGGCTTCCAGCCTGGGGTGTTGCTCACCTACACCGACGAGGCGCATGGCTACGGCAACGTCGGCACCGACAACCCGCCGGCGCAGAGCCCGCTCGACGCCAAGCCGACCCAGAAGGACGACACCCCCGACCTCAACGACGCCAGCTTCACGGCGGCGCGAGCGACCTACAGCGACAGCAAGGCCCATCCGCACCTCGACAACTACGCGCAGCCCTCGACGTCGGCGAGCAAGACCAGCGATGACGACCCGTGGACCTTCGCCTACGACTGCCTGCGGATGCACGTGGACGCGATGTCCGGTGACGACAACAACGCGGCCTCGGCGTACGACCTCGTCGGTGACGTGACCTTCACGTCCGCCGGCGGCTGCGCGCCGTTCAACTACGGGTACAAGAACGCGCTCGTAGTGGCGCGGCCGATCGGCGGGCCCGGCCTTCCGGTCGAGCCGTCGAAGGGCAATGGCGATCAGCTCCCTGCCACCGGTCGGCTCGGGGCGCCGGTGCTGGCCTTGCTGGCACTGCTCGGAGCTGCCGGGGTCGCCCGCGTCACCAGGAGGCGGACCCCGATGATGGAGGCATGAGCCTCACCGGCAAGGACCTTCTCGGCGGACCGCCGCCCACTCTGCTCCCCGACGAGAGCGAGCCGCGTGGCTTGCTGGAGGCGGGGACCGACCCCGCCGAGGTGGCTGCGCGCTTCCCCACCCACAGCGCCGCCTGGGCTGCGCTGGCCGACGACGCCTGGTCGCGCGGCGCGACCATCGAGTCCTACGCCTACGCGCGGGTCGGCTACCACCGGGGCCTCGACGCGCTGCGGCGCAACGGCTGGAAGGGCTTCGGTCCGGTGCCGTGGGACCACGCGCCGAACCAGGGGTCCCTGCGCGCCCTCTACGCGCTCGGCCGCGCGGCAGGGGCCATCGACGAGACCGAGGAGGCGCAGCGCATCCGCAGCTTCCTCGACGACTCAGACCCGCGGGCGCTCAGCTCCCTGGAGAGCTAGCCGGCCGGCGCCAGCCGAGCAGCGCGCTGGCGCCGGGGAGGCTCGCGAGCGACGCGATCCGCTCGTTGGTGTCGGCGATCGTGCGCAGCACCGGAAGCAGGTCGCGGCGGACCTGCGTCAGGGCGTCGGGCAGCGTGCTCACGACCGGGTCGTCGAGGACCTTCGCCATCCGCTCCATCCCTGGCGCCAACGCCTTGAGCGGGGCTTCGAGCTCCTCGACGATGCCCTCGATCCGGTGAGCCAGCCGGTTCATGGTCTGGACCGTCTCCTTGGCACCCGCTGTCGCGTCCGCCAGGTTCTTCACGGCGGCGCTCAGCGACTCGACGGCTCCCGGCAGCGCGGCCAGCGCGGCGGTCTGCGCCTGGAGCACCGAGAGCACGCCGCTCGCTACGGTGTCGAGCCCCGGGATCTTCGCCACAGGTCCACGTTACGGCTAGACTTCCTCCGCAAGAGGCCCTTCGCACTTGCGAGGGGCTTCCGTCGTGTTCGAGGAGATGTCATGCCGGCACTGGTGCTCATCGGCGCCCAGTGGGGGGACGAGGGCAAGGGCAAGGCCACCGACCAGCTCGGTGGCCGCGTCGACTATGTCGTCAAGTTCAACGGGGGCAACAACGCCGGCCACACGGTGGTCATCGGCGGGGAGACCTACGCGCTGCACCTTCTGCCCAGCGGCATCCTGAGCCCCGGGTGCGTCCCCGTCATCGCCAATGGCGTCGTCATCGACCTTGGGGTGCTGTTCACCGAGATCGAGGGGCTCGAGGCCCGCGGGACCTCGACGGAGCGGCTGGTGGTGTCGGCCAACGCCCACGTCATCCCGTCGTACAACCGGGTCCTCGACAAGGTGACCGAGCGCTTCCTCGGGTCCCGCAAGATCGGGACCACCGGACGCGGCATCGGGCCGACGTACGCCGACAAGATGAACCGGGTCGGCATCCGGGTGCAGGACCTGTTCGACGAGAAGATCCTGCGGGCGAAGGTCGAGGGCGCGCTCGAGCTGAAGGCTCAGGTGCTGCTCAAGGTCTACAACCGCAAGGCGCCCGTGGTCGACGCCGTCGTCGAGGACCTGCTGTCCTACGTCGATCGCCTCCGGCCGATGGTCGCCGACACCGGGTTGCTCCTGACCCAGGCGCTCGACGACGGCAAGACCGTGCTGCTGGAGGGCGGCCAGGCGACCCTGCTCGACGTCGATCACGGCACCTACCCCTTCGTCACGTCGTCCAACGCGACGTCCGGGGGCGCCTGCACCGGGTCCGGCATCGCGCCGAACCGGATCGACAAGGTGATCGCGGTCGTGAAGGCGTACACGACGCGCGTCGGTGAGGGCCCCTTCCCCACCGAGCTGCTCGACGACGCGGGGGAGAAGCTGCGCGCCGACGGCGGCGAGTACGGCACGACCACCGGCCGGCCGCGCCGCTGCGGCTGGTACGACGCGGTCATCGCCCGCTACGCCGCGCGCGTCAACGGCGTCACCGACTTCGTGCTCACCAAGCTCGACGTGCTCACCGGCTGGGACAAGATCCCGGTCTGTGTCGCCTACGAGGTCGACGGCGTTCGCTACGACGAGATGCCGATGACGCAGACGGCCTTCCACCACGCGACCCCGGTCTACGAGCACTTCGACGGCTGGACCGAGGACATCACGGCCGCCAGGACCTTCGAGGACCTGCCGAAGAACGCGCAGGACTACGTCCTGGCCCTCGAGCGCCTCTCCGGCGCGCGCATCTCGGCGATCGGCGTCGGCCCCGCGCGAGACCAGATCGTGGTGCGCCACGACCTGATCGATTAATTCCCTGAGGGCGCGTCACGATCCGCGCCGGGCTCCGTCT
>JBHEMB010000195.1:0-3005 GCA_046262855.1 Mycobacteriales bacterium
CTTGATCGGCCGCGGGATGATGTCGCCCTTCGGGTTGGCCACCAGGCCGCGCATTGCGGCGATCTGGCGGACCTGCATCCAGTTACCGCGGGCACCCGAGTTCACCATCATGAAGATCGGGTTGTCCTTGTCGAAGTTGACCTCCATGGCCTTCGCGACCTCGTTGGACGCCTGGGTCCAGATCTCGATGAGCTCCTGACGGCGCTCGTCGTCGGTGATCAGACCGCGGTTGAACTGCATCTGGACCTTGGCCGCCTGGTCGTCGTACTTCTCCAGGATCTGCGGCTTCGCGTCCGGAGACACGACGTCCTCGATCGACACGGTCACACCCGAGCGGGTCGCCCAGGCGAAGCCGGTGTCCTTGAGGGCGTCCAGCGAGTGCGCCACCTCGACCTTGCTGTAGCGCTCGGCGAGGTCGTTGACGATCTTGCCCAGCTGGTTCTTGCCGACCTCGTACTCGACGTAGCGGTAGTCCGCGGGCAGCGCCTCGTTGAACAGCGCGCGGCCCAGGGTGGTCTGCAGGGTGATCGGCTCACCCGGCTCCCAGCCCTCGGGCAGCTCGGCGTCCTCGGGCGGCACGACGTTCTCGAGCCGGATTCGGACCTTCGACTGCAGCGAGATCTCGCCCTTGTCGAACGCCATCACCGCCTCACCGGTCGACGCGAACGCACGACCCGCGCCGGGCTCGCCGTCGCGGCCGAGGGTGAGGAAGTAGATGCCGATGATCATGTCCTGCGTCGGCATGGTCACGGGGCGACCGTCCGAGGGCTTCAGGATGTTGTTCGTCGACAGCATCAGGATCCGCGCCTCGGCCTGGGCCTCGGCCGACAGCGGCAGGTGCACCGCCATCTGGTCGCCGTCGAAGTCGGCGTTGAACGCCGAGCAGACGAGCGGGTGGATCTGGATGGCCTTGCCCTCGATCAGCTGGGGCTCGAACGCCTGGATGCCGAGGCGGTGCAGCGTCGGTGCACGGTTGAGCAGCACCGGGTGCTCGGCGATGACCTCTTCGAGGACGTCCCAGACCTCCGGGCGCACGGCGCGCTCCACCATCCGCTTGGCGGACTTGATGTTCTGCGCGTGCGACAGGTCGACCAGCCGCTTCATCACGAACGGCTTGAACAGCTCGATCGCCATGTACTTCGGCAGGCCGCACTGGTGCAGCTTCAGCTGCGGGCCGACCACGATGACCGAACGGCCGGAGTAGTCGACGCGCTTGCCGAGGAGGTTCTGGCGGAAGCGACCCTGCTTGCCCTTGAGCATGTCCGAGAGCGACTTCAGCGGCCGGTTGCCCGGGCCGGTGACCGGACGGCCACGACGGCCGTTGTCGAACAGCGAGTCGACGGCCTCCTGGAGCATCCGCTTCTCGTTGTTCACGATGATCTCGGGCGCGCCCAGGTCGAGCAGCCGCTTGAGCCGGTTGTTCCGGTTGATCACGCGGCGGTACAGGTCGTTGAGGTCGGAGGTCGCGAACCGGCCACCGTCGAGCTGCACCATCGGACGCAGGTCCGGCGGGATGACCGGGACGGCGTCGAGCACCATGCCCAGCGGGCTGTTGTTGGTCTTGCGGAACGCGTCGACCACCTTGAGCCGCTTCAGGGCCCGGACCTTGCGCTGGCCCTTGCCGTTGTCGATGACGTCGCGCAGTGCCTCGACCTCTGCCTCGATGTCGAAGGTCTCGAGGCGCTTCTGGATCGCCGTGGCGCCCATGTAGCCCTCGAAGTACTTGCCGAACCAGTTCTTCATCTCGCGGTAGAGCAGCTCGTCGCCCATGAGGTCCTGGACCTTCAGGGTCTTGAAGGTGTTCCAGACCTCGTCGAGCCGGTCCAGCTCGCGCTGCGCCCGGTCGCGGACCTGCTTCATCTCGCGCTCGGCGCCGTCGCGAACCTTGCGGCGCGCGTCGGCCTTGGCACCCTCGGCCTCGAGCTCGGCGATGTCGGCCTCGAGCTTCTTGGTGCGCTCCTCGAGGGTGTTGTCGCGCCGGTTCTCGATGCTCTTGCGCTGCAGGCCGATCTTGCCCTCGAGCTCGCTGAGGTCCTTGTGGCGGGCGTCCTCGTCGACGCTGGTGATCATGTACGCCGCGAAGTAGATGACCTTCTCCAGGTCCTTCGGCGCCAGGTCGAGCAGGTAGCCGAGCCGGCTGGGCACACCCTTGAAGTACCAGATGTGCGTGACCGGGGCGGCCAGCTCGATGTGGCCCATGCGCTCGCGGCGCACCTTCGAGCGGGTCACCTCGACGCCGCAGCGCTCGCAGATGATGCCCTTGAAGCGCACACGCTTGTACTTGCCGCAGTAGCACTCCCAGTCCCGGGTGGGACCGAAGATCTTCTCGCAGAAGAGACCGTCACGCTCGGGCTTCAGCGTGCGGTAGTTGATGGTTTCCGGCTTCTTGACCTCGCCGTGGCTCCAGGTGCGGATGTCGTCCGCGGTGGCCAGGCCGATCTTGAGCTGGTCGAAGAAATTCACATCGAGCACGGTGGCTGCTGTCCTTCGTTAGTTACTGAAAATCTGTGTCAGGACTGGGTGATGCGGCGCGCCCTCCGGCGCGCCGCGTCACCTCAGACTTCTTCGACGCTGCTGGGCTCGCGACGGGACAGGTCGATGCCGAGCTCCTCGGCGGCCCGGAAGACGTCCTCTTCCGCGTCGCGCATCTCGATCGCGGAGCCGTCCTGGGACAGCACCTCGACGTTGAGGCAGAGCGACTGCATCTCCTTGACGAGCACCTTGAACGACTCCGGGATGCCGGAGTCGGGGATGTTCTCGCCCTTCACGATGGCCTCGTAGACCTTGACGCGACCGGGCACGTCGTCGGACTTGATGGTCAGCAGCTCCTGGAGGGCGTAGGCAGCGCCGTACGCCTCCATCGCCCAGACCTCCATCTCACCGAAGCGCTGACCACCGAACTGCGCCTTACCGCCGAGCGGCTGCTGGGTGATCATCGAGTAGGGGCCGGTGGAGCGGGCGTGGATCTTGTCGTCCACGAGGTGGTGCAGCTTGAGGATGTACAT
>JBHEMB010000196.1:0-15348 GCA_046262855.1 Mycobacteriales bacterium
GCTTCTGGGAGCTTCAACATGCGCACGAACATGGTGGGGACCCACTGACTGTGGGTGACGTGATGACGCTGAACGGCCTCAAGAGCTGATTCAGCGTCGAAACGTTCCATGAGCACCACGGTGCCTCCGAGCGCTTGCACGGCGGCGGCGGTCCGCAACGGCGCAGCGTGGTAGATCGGCGCCGGCGAGAGGTAGACGGTGTCGGGGCCACATCCCCACGCCGCCTTGGACAGGTGCACGAGTGAGTCTGCGACCTCGTGGACCTCACCGTCAGGCAGGGATGGCTTGATCCCCTTGGGCCGTCCAGTTGTGCCGCTGCTGTAGAGCATGTCCGCACCTCGTGGCTGTCGAGGCAGCGGCACTGTCGATGCGGCGTCACGCAGCTGCTCGTAGGAGGAGTAGGAACCCACCGGACCATCGAAAGCCAAGCGGACCCGCACCTGAGCGGTCAAAGGGACGATGTGCTCGGCAAGGTCGGCCAGGCCGGCAGACACCACCAGCACGGAGGCTCCGCAGTCATCGACGATATAGGCGACCTCGTCCGCGCTCAGGTGCCGGTTCACCGCGGTCAGATACAGCCCAGATCGCATCGCAGCCCAATACACCTCAAAGCAGCGCAAGTCGTTCTTCGCCAGCATCGCCACGTGGTCACCTGGCCGCAGTCCTGCTTCGTACCAAGCGCGAGCCAGACTCAGGGACCGCTGCTCCAACTGGCCGTAGGACAACCCTTCGTCGGTGCCGTGCAGCAGTGCAGCCGGCTTGTCGGGGGTCGACACCGCGTGCGCGCCGGGGTACATCTCAGATCCTCCTCATACGAATCGGCAGCTGCTTCACGCCCCGAACCCAGCTCGACCGCAGCCGTGTCACCGGGCCGTCGATCTCGATCTGATCGACCCGTTGCAGCAGGGCGTTGAACACGGCTTTCAGCTCCACGCGGGCGAGCGAAGAACCCATGCACGAGTGCGATCCCACCCCGAAGGACATGTGCAGGTGTGCGTCGTCCCGATCAAGTCGGAAGCTGTCAGGGTCGGCGAAGACTGCCTCGTCACGATTGGCCGAGCAGTAGAACATGGCAATCCGGTCACCCTCCCGGATGACCTGTCCACCAAGCTCGACATCACGGGTCGCCGTCCTGGCCATGTACGTCAAGGGGCTCGCCCAGCGAATCATCTCCTCGACCGCACCGTCGAGTCGGCCGGGGAGGTCCTCGCGCAGCCAGTGCAGCTGGTCCGGGTGCTGGGCCAGGCCAATGACAGCGTGCGAGGTGGTGTTACGGGTGCTTTCGTTACCTGCGACCAGGAGCAGAAGCGTGAAGCCGACCAGCTCCTCGTCTGAGAGACGGTCCTCGCCCTCCGCTGTGGCGAGCTTGGACAGCAGGTCCTCGCGCGGCGCGGCACGTCGCTGCTCAGCGAGCTCGAGAGCGTATCGGCCGAGTTCCACCACAGCGGCGCCGGCTGACGCGGGGCTGCCTCCGCCATCGGGGTCGTTGAGTCCCACGATGGCGTTGCTCCACTCGAGGACCTGGGCCTGGGCGTGCGGGGGCATGCCCAGCAGCTCGCAGATGGCCAAGGTGGGGAGCTGGACGGCGATCTGCTCGACGAACTCAAGTCGCTCCGCGGCGAGTGCCTTGTCCACGGCCTGCACGGCGACCTCGCCGAAGTGCTCGGCGAAGGTGCGGACCACACGCGCGGTGAAGCCCTTGCTGACCATCCGTCGAAGCCGCCGGTGCTCGGGGTCGTCCAACATGATGAAGTTGCCGGCTTGCACCTTCTGGCCCTCGGCGGTCCGTACCCGCCCCAGGCGAATGCCAGCGCGTTGGGACGAGAAGGTCTCTGTGTCGATGGAGACCGTGCGGATGTGCTCCTGACTGGAAACCACCCAAGCCTCGGGCACGAGGTCAGGGTCTGGGACCTGCTGCTTGTGCACCGGTGCCAGCTGCCGGAGCACGGCGAACTGTTCGAACGGCACATCGTCGAGGTAGACGGCGTTGCTCACGACGTCGATCGAGGTCAGGTCCATTGTGTCAGCCGTCCTTCCCAGCGCGGGGCAAGGCTCGCTCCAGCACCCGGACCACGCCTTGGTCCCCGTCCACCTCGACCACGTCACCGTCGCTCAGCTCGGTTGTCGCCGTCTTGGTGTTGACCACAGACGGGATGCCGATCTCCCGCGCCACGATGGTCGCGTGCGACAGCGGTCCCCCGCTGTCGGTGATCACACCAGCCGCCGCCAGGAACAGCGGCGTCCAGGCGGTGTCTGTCATCGACACGACGAGTACGTCACCGTCGTCGAAGTCGTCGTCGACATCTCGCAGGATGCGTACCGGGCCGCGGGCAATACCGCCAGCCCCGGGAAGGCCAGCGAGTTGCTGAACCCCGGTGCTGGTGTGCCGTTCCCGCAGAACGAGGCTGCCCTGAGACCACTCCGCAGGCTCCACCGCGCGCGCAGCGTCCAACTCGCGCTGTCGTCGCTCAATGGCGGCCGCCGGAACGGACGAGCCCTCGACGACGGCGCGGAGCTCCTCCAGCGACATGGCTAGCAAGTCCTGGCGGACCAAACCAAGCCTGTCGTTCAATCGCTCGGCCAAGGCGTCGAGCGTGAGTCGCATCTGGTGCGTGATGCGGATGATGTTGTCCTTCGTACGCTCTCCACGGGCGATAGAGGTACGCGCGTTGGCAAGCAGCCTGCGACCCACCGGACCTAGTTGCGACGTGCTCGGGGCCATGGCAAGACGATCAGCAGGGCGCTGGTTGAGCAGGGGACGCAGCAATCCCAGGACCAGATCCGGACTGTTGCCCCAGACGCGCGACGCCGGGTCGAACTCGTTCACCCCGCGGTGGCCGTAGTCGCGGAGGAAGGTGACGAGGCGCGCCCGCAGATCCTCGGCATGCTCGACATCGCTGACCTGCAGCTCCTGCCAGGTCATACCGTCGCTCAGCGCCTTAGTCAGCACGGCCTGGTCAGGCAGTCCAGCTGCCAGCGCCTGTAGCGCACGACTCGGCTTGGCGCTGAGCAGGTCCGGGATGTCGGAGATTGCGCGCAGTGCATCCGGAGGGGCCACATCGCGCTTGGCGTACGCCTTCATCGCCAGGGAGACGGCGCTGGAAGCGAGGGCGCGCGCGGTCACCTGACTGCCCATGCCTCGCGAGTGCGGCGCGCGCAGCACCAGCAGGTGGTCGAGCAGGGTCCGCTCGTCAGGGCACCGAGCCAGCAGCGCTGACGTCTGCTCCTGCAACCGCAATGCCTCCGCGCTCTCGCGGTGCAATCGCCGCTCGAAGCCGGCCACGGTGCCTAGCGTTGCCAGGGTCGTCTTCGCCAGCCGCCGACGATCAGCGCGCGTCCGCTGGTACGCCGGCAACCCGTTCGCCACCGCATCGCCGAAGTACTGGATGTCGAGGTCGCGCGGGTCACCGCCAGGCATGCGGGCTGACACCGTCCGGAACACGGTCAGGTTGAGGTGCAGCCGCCCAGCCATGCGGCCACAAGCCAGGTAGCCGTCCGGCAGCGGGTCGATCGCGGCGAAGTCGCCCGCCATGCATCGCATCATCCCGCGCTCGATTCCGGGACCCAGCAGCGTCCACACCAACGGCGTGATCACCTGTGGGAACACCTCACCGGCGTTGGCACGCGTGTAGATGTGGTCGGTTGAGGCGAACTCGGTGTCGAACTCGATCCGCATGAGACGGGCCCTTCTGCCAACAGCGGGAGACGTACCTTGAGGTATTGATCGGGTGATCAGGAGCTGACCAGGCTGAGCAGCAGCGGCAGCCGGGGCACCGCGACGACATCGGTCACCGACGACGCGATCAGCAGGCCCGCAGCGGCCGGGTCGTGCAACAGCGGGTCGCAGAGGGTCACCGCGCGCGCTCGCCGGGCGACAGTCTCGAGCTGTGCCGCATCGGTGACCATCGGGGCCTGACCCTCCAGCGACGCCGAGTCGGCATGGACTCGCACGTTTGTCGCCCGCTGGGCCCAGTCGACCAGGGCGCCCAGGTCGGCATCGTCCTGTTCTTTGATCGGGGCTCCGACGAGGCGGCCCGCGAAGATCTCACCCGTGCCGCCGTCCACGGTCACCGTCTCGCCGGCCAGAACCATGAGCGTGTCGACGCCCGCACCCACCACGCACGGGACACCGATCTCGCGGCTGACCAGTGCCGCGTGCGAGGTAGCGCCTCCTTGCTCGGTGATGACCGCCACGGAGGCGAACATGCCGGCGACGTCTTCCGGAGCAGTCGTGGTGCGCGCCAGCACCACGTCCGTGCCAGCGTCGGCAAGCCGCTCGGCCTCGTCTGTGTCGATGACCACGACACCAGACGCCGAGCCAGGACAGGCTGGCTCACCTTTGGCGAGGAGGACAGCAACGGCGCGAGTGCTGTCGTCCAGCTGTGCGGCCAGCAGCGAACGCACCTGCTCCGGCCGAACGCGGCCCACCGCTTCACGCTCCGAGATCAGGCCTTCCGCGACCATCGACACGGCCGCATGCACGGCGGCCCGCGGTGAGCGCTTGGCGTTGCGGGTCTGCAGGATCCAGAGCCGACCCGACTCCACGGTGAACTCGATGTCCTGCACGTCGCGTGCCTGGTGCTCGAGTTCTTCCGCGATCGACAGCAGCTGCTGATGCACCTCCGACTGAGCTGCGGCCAGCGCCGCCAACGGCAGTGGCGTGCATGTGCCACTGACGACGTCGTCGCCCTGTCCGCCCGGAAGCCACTCGCCGTAGGGGATGCGTGCACCGGTGAGCGGGTTGCGACTGAACAGCACGCCGGTGCCCGATCGGTCGTCGACGTTGCCGAACACCATCGCTTGGACAGTGACAGCGGTGCCCCCGTCCTCTCCGAGCCCGCGATGAGCCCGATAGGCGAGCGCCCGTGGTGAGCGCCACGAGCGGAGCACCGCCTCGACCGCGCCATGCAGCTGCTCGAAGGGGTCGTCCGGGACAGTGGCGTCCGCGTTCACGACGATCGTCCGGTACTGGGCGAGGAAGCGCGCGCGAACCTCCGCGGCCCACGCAGCGTTGCCGCTCTCCTGAGCCAGCGCCCGCTCGGCCGCGGACGTGCAGCCGAGGTTCAGCACCGTGTCCATCATCCCGGGCATCGACGCGGCCGCGCCAGACCGCACGCTGACGAGGAGCGGACGCCCCGAGGCACCGAAGCGGCGACCCGTCTCGCGCTCCAGATGGTCTAGCCCCGCCCGCAAGTCAGCGGCCAAGGTCGACGGCAAGCAGCCGGTAGCCATGAATTCGCGACACAGCGACGTCGGCAGCGTGAACGCGGGAGGTACAGGCAGTCCCAGTCGGCGCATGGCGTTGATGCCCCACGCCTTCCCCCCGAGCTCCTGGCGGCTCAGGCCGGACGTGCCGTCGAGCACAACGACGGACTCGGTGATCTGGTCGACGCTCACCGCGACACTCCCGGCACCGGCGCCCGAGTGCCCACGTGCGGCACCGGCTCGCCGCCGCTCGACGGAGCTGCACCCACCAGCTCCGGCATCCCTGCAGCCGTGCGCAGCGCCACCAGGCCGCCGTCCACCCGAAGATCGATGCCGTTGCACCACGAGGCTGACGCAGAGAGCAGGAACAACACGGCGGCAGCCACCTCGCCCGGGTCGCCGTGGCGCCCCAGGGCCCGCTCCGCGTCGTCCACCGACGTACCCATGCTCGACCTGAAGTCCGTCAGCAGCGGCGTCTGCACCGGGCCGGGGCTGACACTGGCGGCACGGACTCGCAGCGGCACGAGGTGGCCCGCCAGTGCCGCAGTCCAGACGACGAGCAGCTTCTTGCACGTGTCGTAGGTGTCGGCTCCCGACAGCTCGGCACCTTTCAGCCACGTCAGGAGCTCGGCGTCGTCCTTCTGCAGGAGACCGGCCACCTCCTGGTCCGGCAGCGAACTTCGTAGCGCGGCGATCGAGGCCACGGTGACGACCGCGGCGCCAGGACGCAGCCTGCCGAGAAGGAGAGCCGTCAGACGACGTGGTGCCAGCAGGTTGACGGCCAGCACCTGACGGGGGTCCGCGGTGCCGGTTACGCCGGCCACGTGCACCAGCCCATCAAGGACCTCAGGCAACCGCTCCACGGCTGTCTCGATCGAGCCGGCATCACTGAGGTCGACCTGCACATGCCGGGCTGTCGGATGGGCATGCCGGTCCAGCGAGTACACGGTGTGGCCGCCCTCGAGGAGGCCAGCGACGACCTCCGCGCCGATTCCTGAGGCGCCACCGGTGACGACATAGCAAGCCATGAGTGCTCCTGCCGAGGGCCCGTCGACGTGCCGGGCGTTGCGGTCGGCTGCACGAGCCGTTAACGTGATGCATACCATAAGGTATGGAGGCGCCGTCAATGTCTCCCTGTGCGAGGAGGTCTGGTGGCCGTTGAGACCGTGGTCCGGGACGCAGAGGTGACAAGCAGCAGTCGTCTGCTTGTCCTGCACGCGATCCGGCTGAAGGGAACTGCGGGACTGCAGGTCATCTGCGACCTCACCGGTCTCGCTGCGCCGTCGGTGGAGAAGGAGCTGACACGCGCCTACCAGGAGGGGCTCGTGCAGGAGCGGACCGGGCGGCTCAGCGGCTTTCGACTGACCGACGCCGGCAAGGAGCAGCACACCGCCTTGCTCGTGCAGGACGCGAACCACCCGCGCCGAGCCGCTGGCCTGGAGCAGGCCTACGAGGCCTTCCTGCCGCTCAATGGGGACCTGAAAGACATCTGCGGACGCTGGCAGGTGCTGCCAGACGGGCGCATCAACGAGCACACCGATCCGGACTACGACGCGCAGGTCATCGCCGACCTGGCAGATGTCGAGCGGGCAGCATCCGCCGCCCTGCGCCGCGCGGGTCAGGACTGCGCCCGGCTGGCCGTCTACGCCGAGCGGTTCCACGAGGCGCTCGCGCGGGTACAGGCCGGCGAGCGCGAGGCGTTCGCGCGGCCCATGGCCCGCTCCTTCCACGACGCTTGGATGGAGCTGCACCAGGATCTGCTCCTGAGCCTCGGCCGCGACCGCGACGCGGCGGACGGCCACTGATGCGCGTCCTCGTCACGAACGACGACGGCGTCCAAGCGCCCGGTTTGGCCGTCCTCGCCAGGCACGTGGTACAGCTAGGACACGACGTGCTCGTGGTGGCACCCGCGTCGGATCGCAGCGGAAGCGCAGCCGGTTTGGGCCCGGTGCACGGCGGCGCCACCGTGACGGTCACGCGAGCCAGGCTGGAAGGCCTGCCGGGCATCCCGGTCTACGCCGTGGACGCGCCTCCTGGCCTGTGTGCTCTGTCCGGTTGCGCCGGACTGTTCGGTCCGGTCCCCGAAGTCGTCTTGAGCGGGGTGAACGCAGGCTGGAACACCGGGCGGGGGGTCCTTCACAGCGGCACGGTGGGGGCGGCACTCACGGCAGCCTCCGCCGGCGTACCCGCAGCCGCCATCAGCTGCGGACTCGAGCCCCACGCCCGCTTCGACACAGCCGCCCGGGTGGCCGGTCAGATCCTTGCCGCCGTCCGCACCCTCCCGTCCGGCATCGCCGCCAACCTCAACGTCCCAGATGTGGACGGTCGCGACCTCGGCGAGATTCGGTTGGGCACGCTGGCCCGCACCGGCCTGCACTCGGTGCGGCTGCAGTACGTCGGCAACCAGATCACCGTCACCGAACGGATCCGCCGTGAGGGCATGGCCCCGGACACCGACGCCGACCTGGTGCTGCGCGGGCATCCCAGCCTGACGCTCCTGCGGGCGGGAGTAGCGCCGGTCTCAGACCCCGCCACAGCGGAGGCCTTCCACAACCTGTTGTCAGCACTGAACCGTGAAGCACTCCTGGAGGATGCGTGAAGATCCATGTCGACCTCGATGTGTGCGAGGGGCACGGACAGTGCGAGTTCGCCGCGCCTGAGGTCTTCGCGGTGAACGACGAAGGAGCCGTCGACTTCGAGGCATCGCCTGACGAGCCGCACCGCCCGGCCGTGGTCAAGGCCGTCCGCCTGTGCCCCGTGCAGGCGATTCGGGTCCTGGAATGACGCCACTCGATGGACCGACAGCGGCAGCGCGGTCCTGGGCCCTCGATCGCCACCGCCCATGACGACCCGTGTGCCGTCCCGACGTGAGGATCCCTCCCTTGGCCGCTCGCCGAGCCCGCACGTGGGAGTCTGACGCCAGCAGATCACCGACGCACCGACGGAGGACCGGAATGGACCGCCTAGCGGCGAACGACTACTTCCGCGAGGCGATGACGATCCTGGCCAACAGCGGACCGGAGGCGCTGACGATCAGCGCCCTGTGCGACAGCTTCATGGTCACCAAGGGATCCTTCTACCACCACTTCGACGGCATGCCGGGCTTTGTCACGCGCCTGCTGGCGTTCTGGGAGACCGAGCACAGCGAACGGCTCATCCGCCTGTCGGCCGACGAACCAGATCCGGTCCGGCGCGTTCCGTTGCTCACCGAGATCGCCGTCAGCCTCCCCCATGACACAGAGGCGGCCTTCCGCGCCTGGGCACGGAGCAACCCAGAGGTCGGTGTCGTCCAACGCCGCGTCGACGCCCGACGGCAAAAGCACCTCGTGCAGGCCTTCCGCGCTCTCGGTCACGATCGGCCGCAGGCACAGCTGCTCGCTCAGATGGCCATGGCGGTGCTCGTCGGCGTCCAGCAGCTGCAGCATCCCGTAGAGCGCCTGGTGCTGAGGCAGATGCTCGAGCGCCTCAACGAGCTGGTGCTGTCCGGCCTTCCCGACGAGGCCGTGCAGGCGCTCGCCAGCTCCCGCTCAGCGAGCTGAGGCGCTGCGCTGGGGCAGGTACACCGACTTCAGCTGCTGGTAGGAGGCCAACCCCTCGGGACCAAGCTCTCGGCCCAGCCCGCTTGCCTTGACACCGCCGAAGGGCGCACCCGGGTCGATGCGGTAGCCGTTGATGCCGAACGTTCCGGTGCGGATGTGCCGTGCCACGGCCAGGCCGCGTTCTTCATCTTCGGTCCACACCGTCCCCCCGAGCCCGTAGCTGCTGTCGTTGGCCATGGCGATGGCCTCGTCGACGCTGTCGTAGGGGGTAACTGCTAGTACGGGGCCGGAGACCTCCTCCTCCGCGAGCTGGGACCGGTTGTCCACGTCGGCGAAGACGGTCGGCTCGTAGAACCAGCCGCGGCTCAGCTCTGTCGGCCGGCGGCCTCCCGTCACGAGGCGGGCTCCCTCGTCATGGGCTGACTGCACGAAGCCTTCCACCCGGGTGCGCTGCGCGCGCGTGGCGAGCGGTCCGATCTGCGTCTCCGAGTCCAACGCTTCACCGACGCGCAGGGACTGCGCGAGACCTGCCATCAGATCGACCACGTCGCGATATCGCGAGCGGGGGGCGAGCACGCGGGTGCTGAGGAAGCAGGTCTGCCCGCTGTTGAGCAAGGTGGCTGCGAACAGCTCGCTGGTCTTCCCCGTCAGGTCAGCGTCCTCGAGCACCACGGCAGCGCTCTTGCCGCCGAGCTCCAACGTGACCGGCCGCAGCAGCCGCCCGCAGGTCTCCGCGATGACACGGCCTGCGGAAGTGGATCCGGTGAAGGCGACCTTGTCGACGAGCGGATGCGACACCAGGTAGGCGCCGGCCTCCCGTCCGCCTGGGACCACGTTCACGACACCCGGCGGCAGGGCGGCCGCACGAACGGCTTCGGCGACCAGCTGCGCATCCAGGACGGTCTCGGGGCTGGGCTTGAGGACCACGCAGCAGCCAGCTGCGAGCGCGGGCGCGAGCTTGAACCACGTGAGGGACTGCGGGAAGTTCCACGGCACGATGGCGGCGACGACGCCGACGGGGTCCTTGCGCACGATCGTGGTCCCTGCAGACAGAGCCGCCCGGTGCTCCTCGACGGGCTCCGCGCTCGACAGCGCGGCGTAGTAGCGCAGCAGGCTAGGTCCGCTCACCCCCTCGCTCGCCTTGCCCACAGAGACCGGCATGCCGTTCTGGGCACTCACGGCCTGGACGATGTCGCCAGCCCGCGACTCCAGCTCCGACGCCAGGCGGAGCAGTGCCTGCGCCCGCTGTTCGGGCGCCCAGTGCGCCCAGCCCGTCGGATCGTCCTGCGCAGCTCGAGCCGCAGCGACGGCGGCGTCGAGATCGGGCTCGGCTGCGGCGGGGACCTGACCCAAGTGCTGTTCGGTGCTTGCTGACAGCACCTCGAGCGTTGCTGCTGAAGCCGGTGCCCGCCACTCGCCCCCGATGAACAGCCTGTCCTGCACGACGTGATCCATGCCCGCTCCCAGCCCGTCACGAGTGACACGTACCGGTCCCTCTGTTGACAACATACTGCAAGGTATGTCACACATCTAGGGCGCACACCGACGATGTAGTCGGCACCGCTACCCGGATTCGATACCGGCCCACGAGCCCGCTGGCTGTCAGGAGTACTCATGGCTAGTGACGTCATCGGCGCCTGTGTTCGGGACCACCAGCGGCCGCGGCACGTCCGACGGAGCTCATCGAGCGCCTGTCAGCCGGTGAAGCAGTCCATACCCCTCGGTACTGTGGTGCGGTGGGAGTTCGCCATGCTGTCGCCGCGACGGAGGCCTCGATGACCGCAGGTGAGCGCGACGGTCTGCGAGTGCGGGAGCTCGTCGTCCAGTACGGCGGCCTGACGGCGGTCGACGGCGTGAGCCTGCACGCGCCCTACGGGCGCATCACCGCGTTACTCGGTCCCAACGGGGCGGGCAAGACCTCGACCTTCGCGGCGTGCAGCGGACTGCTCCGGCCTGCAGGCGGCGCCATTTCCCTCGACGGCGAGGACCTGGGCGGCGTGCCCCCACAGGCACGGGCCCAACGCGGCATGGGTCGGACCTTCCAGAGAATGGAGCTGTTCGACTCGCTGCCGGTGCTGCAGAACGTCTCCCTCGGCTGCGAAGCGCGCGCCGCCGGCTCCCACCCGCTGCGTCAGCTGGTGCAGCCCCGCGGTCAACGGCGACAGACCGAGGACGCTACCCAGGCGGCCATGCATCTGTGTGGCATCACCGGCCTGGCCGGACGGCGTCCAGCGGACCTGTCCACCGGCCAGCGACGACTGGTCGAACTCGCCAGGGTCGTCGCCGGCGGCTTCGGCCTGATGCTGCTCGACGAGCCGAGCAGCGGCCTCGACCCCCGCGAGACAGAACGGTTCGGCGAGGTGCTGCTCACCCTCGTCCGCGAGCGCGGTGTGGGCATCCTCATGGTCGAGCACGACATGGCGCTCGTCATGTCGATCTGTGACTACGGCTATGTCCTCGACTTCGGCAGGCCGATCTTCGAGGGGACGATGCCGGAGGTGGCGGCGAGCAGCGAGGTCCGGGCGGCCTATCTCGGCGACGAGACCGCTTCGACAGGGCTGGCGTCCTAGATGTTCGCCATGACCGGCATCACGGCTGGCTATGCCGGCACGCAGGTGCTGCGCGAGGTCGACCTGCGAGTTCCGGCTGGCAGCGTCGTGGCCCTGCTCGGGCCGAACGGTGCCGGCAAGACGACCACGCTGCGCGTCGCATGCGGCCTGCTCCGCCCGACCCGCGGCAGCATCGTCGTGGCCGGGCAGGACTTGACCGGCTGGGAACCTCATGCCGCGACCAAGCTCGGCATCTGCCACGTCCCGGAAGGACGGGGCGTGTTCCCCAGCCTCACGGTCAGGGAGAACCTCGCACTGCAGTCGCCCAAGGGTCGGGAACAGGAAGCTCTGCAACGCGCCGTCGACACCTTCCCGGTGCTCGGACGCCGCATCGACCAACTCGCTGGAACCATGAGCGGTGGTGAGCAGCAGATGCTGGCGCTGTCCCGCGCCTACGTCCAGGACGCCCGCCTCGTGCTGCTGGACGAGGTCAGCATGGGATTGGCACCCAAGGTCGTGGACGAGATCTTCGCCTTCCTGGTCGCGCTCGCCGCCTCTGGAACGAGCCTGCTTCTCGTGGAGCAGTACGTCAGCAAGGCACTCGAACTCAGCGACTACGTGTACCTGCTCGACCGTGGTCGTGTCGCCTTCGTCGGCGAACCAGCTGAGCTCGCCGATCAGGACGTCTTCGCCCGCTACCTCGGAGCGGAGGTGCCCGCGTGAGGCACCGCCTCTGTCGCGCCGTGTGCTCGGGACTGCTCAGCGCCGCGACGGCAACCGCCGCCCTCACTGTGCTCCAGTCACCCGCCAGGGCGGCAGCCACCTTCACCGGCAGTGCCGCCGCCTACGGCATCGACAGCACGGTCAGCAACCCCTCGGTCCCGCTCGGGCTCGTGGTACAGGCCGCGGGGCCGGCCGCCCAGGCGACCCTGTCCAGCCTGCAGCAGTCCGACACGTTCGCCTCCTTCCCTTACCCGGGCGAAGGCGTCGCTGGGCTACCGGGCGTTGTCGGCGGGACCGCGGGCGTGCCCTTGCCCGCCTACCCGTTCATCGTCGCGACCTCCCTCGGCGAGCCCCGCAGCGGCGTACGTTCGGAGCGGCGACCCTCACCGGCGAGAGCGCCGACGATGATGCGCGCTCCTCCGCGGAGACCGGTACAGCCAGCTCCGGTTACACGGCGACGGCACGCGTCACCCACGCCGGCGACGACGGAGTGCTGGCCATCGCCGACGCCCGACTGACCGCACTCGACATCTCAGGCGGTATCACCATCGACGGCGTCAATGCCGTCGCCCGCGTCGAGCGCGCGCCCGATGGCACGCTGACGCGCACAGCCAGCACCTCCATCTCCAGCCTCGTGGTACCTGCCCTGGAGCTCACTCTCCCGACGCAGCTTCCAGCGCCGCTGGGAGGCAGGCAGCTGCAGTCACCCCGGCTGGCGTTCACCGACGGCCAGTTCCGCGTCTTCGTCCCCGGGCTCGGTGAGCAGACACAGCCGCTCCCCGCCGCCGACGTCCTGAAGGCCCTGCAAGCGGCCGGTGTGACAGCCACCTACCAGCGGGCGGCACGGACCCCCACCGGCGTGCTGGCCCCCACCCTGACTCTGAAGACCAGGCTGCCGAGCCCACCACCGAACCAAGCGATCAACGGTGCGACGGACATCAGCGTCACCATCGGGCGCGCACAGGCGTCCATCGCCTACACCGTCGTACGCGACGCAGGCCCGGCCAGCCCGGTCGCACCGGTCGTCGGCGGGCCCGTCCCCGACGACCAGCCTGCTCTGCACGACCGCGTCAGCGGCCTCACTGGGCAGTCCCCCGAGGCCGGCACGCACATCGCACCCGCGACCGCACCAGTGACGCTGGCACCTCTGCACGCCGCAGCCCTGTCGCCCCCCGGCATCGGGCCGCTGTCCGGCATCCCTGATCTGTATCTCGTCCTTGTGCTCGTCTCCATCGCCATCTTCGGCGCCGGCCAGACCGTGCGCCTGCTCGCTGTGAGGTCCGCGTGAAGCTGCTCGAACGTGCCCGTGTCCACGCCGACCGACTGGCAGCCGGAGCCGTAGGGGCCTTCGGCTTCCTCGTGCTGTTCCTCGGCTATCGCGGGACCAGCGGAACCGGCCTCATCGCCCAGCAGCTCAGCTACATCCTCAGCGGCGGCATCTTCGGGCTCATGCTCGTGGCCGTCAGTGCTGTCCTGTGGTTGTCCGCCGACCTGCGAGACCAGTGGCGAGAGCTGTACGAGCTGCGCGAGACGCTCGAGCGCCAGCAGGGCCATCGCTCCGACGCGGAGGAACACCCACCGGCGCACCGGCTCTCAGCCGTCCCGGCGCAGAACGCGCGCGCCGCACGCGGCTCCGCCCGGCGGACGCCAGGGACGACATGAGCAGCCTCGAACGGGTCACCTGCGACGTCCGCCCCCGACAGCCGTGGACTCCACAAGAAGTCAGCCGGCTTGCCTTCAGGACCGGAGCCGCGGCACTCGCGGTAGGCGGGTGCTGGGTCGGTGTCAGCGGGACGGGCGTTCTCAACACGCAACTGGCGTGGCTGTGCGGCGCCATCGCCGCGGCCGTGCTCGTGCTGCTGGCCGCGGCAGAGTTCCTGCTCGCGGGCACTCGCAGGGTGCAAAGCAACCAGCGCGAGCTGATCGCGTTGATCCGGACGACCCGCCTGGCCGACGACGCGTCGGCGCGAGCTTTCCCGACCCGGCCGGTCAGCGGCAGCCCGCGCGTCGCCGCCGCCGCGATGACGCGACATCACACCCCCACGTGCCCTCTGGTGCAGGGCAAGCCCGTCGATGTCCTCGACGATCGCGGGCTCGCTGCTCGCAGACCGTGCGGCATGTGCGCATGAGCGAGCTCATGCCCTATCTCATCTTCGGCCTTACGGCGGGTTCGATCTACGGCCTGGCTGCGATGGGCCTCGTGCTGACGTACAAGACCAGCGGCGTCTTCAACCTGGCACACGGCGCGGTTGGGGCGGCCGGGGCCTACGCGTTCTACTCCGTGCGTGACCAGCTCGGGCAGCCATGGCCAGTGGCTGCCGCTGTCGCCGTACTCCTGGTCGGCGGCGTGAGCGGACTGGTGCTAGAGCGGCTGGCCGCCGCGCTGTCCGAGGTGAGCACGGCGTACCGGATCGTGGCGACCGTCGGGCTGCTGCTCGCCGTGCGCGCCGTCCTGCTGCTGCTCTACGGGGAGACGGCCAGGCCCTTCAGCGCCTTCCTGCCGCAGTCGACGGTGGCCACCGTCGCCGGGGTGCGGATCAGCGTGGAGAGCGTGGTCGTGCTGCTGCTAGGCACCACATCCGCCGTCCTGCTGTTCCTGCTGTTCCGCCGCAGCCGTGCGGGGCTGGCGATGCGGGGTGTCGTCGACAACGCCGACCTGCTCGACATGACTGGGGAGTCACCTCGTGCCGTCCGCCGCAACGCATGGCTCATCGGGTCCTGCTTCGCCGCCGCCAGTGGAGTGCTGTTCGCCGCCAACCAGCAGCAGCTCGACGCCACCCTGCTGAGCCTGCTCGTCGTCCAGGCCTTCGGCGCCGCGGCGCTCGGGGCCTTCACCAGCCTGCCGCTGTCCTTTCTCGGCGGCCTCGCTGTCGGGATCGTCCAGAAGATCGTCAGCATGCTCGCCGCGCGCCATGCCGAACTGGCCGGGCTCGACCTCAACGTTCCGTTCCTGGTGCTGTTCGCGGTGCTCCTGCTCAGCCCACGTAGACGACTCGTGGAGGTCGGTCGGCAGGTGAAGGCGCGCGTGACGACGGCACCGGTCCTCGACCCGCGGCTGCGCGCGGGGCTGCTCGCACTCGGACTGGCGGTTGCGCTGCTACTGCCCTTCCTCGTCGGAAGCCGCCTGGCGTTGTGGAACGCCGCCCTCAGCCAAGTGCTGCTCTTCCTCTCGCTGGGACTCCTGGTCCGCACCAGCGGCCAGATCAGCCTAGGGCACATCGGCTTCGCCGCGGTCGGAGCTTCTGCCTTCGCGCACAGCCAGTCCGCGGGCGCCCCGTGGGTCGTGGCTGTGCTGCTGGCCGGGCTCGCCGCCGTGCCCGTCGGAGCTCTGG
>JBHEMB010000197.1:0-3170 GCA_046262855.1 Mycobacteriales bacterium
CGTCTGGAGCAGGCCCGCGCGCGGACGCTCGCTGCGCCGACGGAGTCGGGTACGACGGGAGAGCTGGTGCTGCGGAAGAAGGCGGAGCGGGTGCGGGCGTTCCACGACCAGGAGTCGGAGGCCCGGGGCACCTGGCGGGGCGGCCGCGGCGACCGGCAGGTGCACGGGTCGGCCTGGCGCGCGGGCGAGCGAGACGGGCAGAACGCCCGCCTGGGCGAGCCGGAAGTGGAGCAACGCCGCCAGATCGGGTGAGGATTCGGGCAGAATGGGTAGCAGCGCATCCCGCCCCACCTCGAGGTGACACCCCTTGGCCCGCCGCTCCCCCCTCCTGCTCGCTGCCTTGCTGGCCGCCGTCAGCCTGGTCGCGGCCTGCACGCACGGCGCCACGACGGCGGGGTCCGCCCTGCCGGGCAGCTCCCCGTCCGCGACCGCACCGGTGCTCACAGCGCTGCAGCAGAAGGGCACCACGGTGCCGTGGTCGAGCCCGCTGACGCTGGCCGTCACCGACGGCACGCTCGAGAGCGTCACGACGACCGGTCCCGGCGGCCGCGTCCTCGACGGCACCCTCGTGGGCGGCATCTGGACTTCGGCGACCACGCTCATCCCTGCCCGGAGCTACGCCGTCAGCGCGCAGGTGAAGGACGGCAACGGCAAGGGCCTGACGCTGACGCAGACCTACGTCGCGTCGCCGGCCGAGAAGGTGCTGCACGCGACCATCAGTCCCGGCGGGCAGGCCGTCGTCGGCGTCGCACAGCCGGTGATCGTGCGCTTCGACCAGAAGGTCAGCGGCCGGGCGAACCGGCTCGCGGTGATGGCCCGGCTCCGGGTGACCACCACCCCGGCCGTCGAGGGCGCCTGGCACTGGTACAACTCCTACGAGGTGCACTACCACGCGGAGAAGTACTGGAAGTCCGGTACGACGATCGCGGTGCACGCCGACCTGGGGCTGCTGCACCTGACGGGCACGAAGACCTGGGGCTCGACGCATGCGGTCGACAGCGCGTTCACCGTCGGCAAGGACTACCGCTCCGTCGTCGACATCGCGAAGCACGTCATGAACGTCTACCTCGACGGCAAGCTGATCCGCACGATCAAGGTCTCCACCGGCCGCGACAAGTACCCGACCAAGGGCGGCGTGCACATCATCCTCACCCGCGAGAAGGTGCACACCTACAACTCGGGGACGGTCGGCATCCCGACGAACAGTCCCGGCGGCTACTACGAGAAGCTGCCGTGGTCGATGCGGATCTCGAACGGCGGCGCGTTCGTGCACGCCAACCCGCAGACGGTCGGGGTCCAGGGCGTCCGCAACGTGAGCCACGGCTGCGTCAACACGTCGGTGGCCGACGCCAAGTGGTTCTACTACCACTCGCAGCTCGGCGACCCCGTCGACATCGTCCACGCCGTGGTGAAGCCCGTGAAGTGGGATGCCGGCATGTTCGACTGGAACTACTCCTGGGCGGAGTGGAAGGCCGGCGGTCTCGTCTAGACGTTCGCCACGGCGACGATGCCCGTCGTCGTGCCGACGAACGCGAGGCTGCCCGACAGGGCCGGGGTCATGAACCGCGTCATCGTCCCGACGTTGAGGAGGGTCCGCACGCCGCCGTTCGTCTCGTTGAGCGCGTAGAGCACGCCGCCGCCCGGGTCGGTCGTCCAGACCACACCGCCGCCCACGACCGGACTGCCGGTGATGTGCGCTGCGGCCTTCCAGCCCAGGGTCACGGTGTTGCCGGAGACGGTGATCTTGCGGAGGCCGTCGGTGCACGGGAGGTAGGCGACCGAGCCGTGGACCGCGGTTCCGCCGAACTGCTGGGCGCACGCTCCGGTCACCGTCGCGAGCGGGTGCCCCACGCCGCCGAGGTTCGTCTTGTCGAGCAGGTAGCCCCTCGAGGTCTTGCCCTGGATCCAGATCCGGTTGCCGATCAGGGTCGCCCCGGAGCTGCCGAGATCCGCGTCGGTGCGGTTGCCCTCCGCCCAGTCGCTCGGGGCGAAGTAGGAGTACCGCTGCGCGGTCACGGGACTCACCCGGTGCACTGCGTTGCCGCCGTCCCACGAGCCGCTGAAGCGGCTGCCGTTACCGGTGACGACGTACACGCTGGTGTCGCTGCCGACTGCCGGGCCGGACGGCTGCCACATCCCCGCCTCGGTGCCGGTCCCCACCTTGTACGTCGAGATCGCGCCGCCGGCGATCGGCACCTCCAGCAGGTAGCCGTGATAGGGCCCGCAGTCGCCGGCATGGCCGCCGTACGTGACGAGGACCCGGCCGCGGGTGATGCTCAGCGCGCCTCGCTGGTTCTCGTAGCGCATGTCCTGGCCGGGCACGTCGACGCTGCGTCGGGTGACGACGTGGCCGGTCCGCACGTCCACACCGATCAGCCAGTGCCGCAGGCCGCTGCCGCTCTGCGTCGTCACGACCGCGTAGACGCGCCGGGTGCCCAGGTCGTACACCGGCGTGCCTGTGATGCCGAGCGGGTCGATGTTGCCGCACGGCAGCTTCGACAGCGGGACCGGAGGGAGGTCGTGATGCCTCCACAGCAACTTCCCGCCGCGGGTGAAGCCGAACAGCGAGTTGTTCTCCGTCGCGACCACGACGACGCCCTCGGCCACCAGCGGGCTCGCGTAGACCTGGCCGTCGAGCTTCACCGACCAGGCCCTCTTCAGCGGCCCCGGCGCCGGGATGGTCGCGCCGTAGCCGCTGTGCGCGACGTCGTAGTGGTACCGGTGCCATTCGGTCTGGACCGCAGCCTGCGCGGTCTGCGGGCTCGCGACGAAGGCGGAGAGCAGGACCAGGACGGTGACCAGTCGTCTCATGGGCGGGACGCTACGACTGCTCTCCCCCGTCGTCACCCCGCGCGGATCCTCGTGGAAGGAGAACCGCACGCGTCAGCGGTGGGGGGTACTCAGCGGGTGTTGAGGAGCAGCTCGGCCGGGTGCTGGGCGTCGTGGAAGAGCAGGTTGCGGCCGGCCGCCGGCACCGGCTCGTGCGTCGGGGAGTCGCCGCTGGCGAACCACAGCCGCAGCCGGTGCCCCTTGGGGACCGAGTAGGCCGTGTCCCAGATGTCGATCCGGTAGCGGGTCGTCAGCCCGATCGTCACGGGCTCCTTGCGGTCGTCCGTGAGGTACGGCGAGCCTGGCCGCGAGCGGGCCGGGTCGACGTGCCGGAAGGAGGC
>JBHEMB010000198.1:0-18523 GCA_046262855.1 Mycobacteriales bacterium
TCAGGTGATCGATCTCCTCAGCGGTGAGTGACAGCCGCTCGGCGGCGAGCGCGTCCTGGAGGTGCTCGACCTTGGTCGCGCCCACGATCGGCGAGGTCACCCCCGGCCGCGACAGCAGCCACGCCATCGCCACCTGCGCCATCGGCACGCCGCGATCGGAGGCCACCTTGGCGACCGCGTCGACGATGTCGCGGTCGCTGTCGTCGTACAGCGTCTTGCCGAAGGCGTCGGTCTGCGAGCGGCTGGTGGTGGCGTCCCACGGGCGGGCCAGGCGGCCGCGCGCGAGCGGTGACCAGGGCAGTACCCCGACCCCCTGGTCCGCGCAGAGCGGCAGCATCTCGCGCTCCTCCTCGCGGTTGAGCAGGTTGTAGTGGTCCTGCATCGAGACGAACGGCGTGCTGGCGACGTGGTTGGCCTTGGCGAACTGCCACGCCCACATCGACGAGGCGCCGAGGTAGCGGGCCTTGCCGGCCTGCACGACGTCATGCAGCGCCGCCATCGTCTCCTCGATCGGCGTGTGCGGGTCATAGCGATGGATCTGGTAGAGGTCGACGTAGTCGGTGCCGAGCCGCGCCAGGCTTGCGTCGATCGCGGCCATGATCGCCTTGCGGGAGAGACCGCCGGCATGGTCGGGCATCGGCATGAAGACCTTCGTCGCGAGGACGATCTCTTCGCGGTTCGTCGCGAGGTCCTTGATCGCCCGGCCGACGATCTCCTCCGAGTGGCCGTTGGAGTAGGCGTTCGCCGTGTCCCAGAAGGTGATCCCGAGCTCGTAGGCGCGCTGCAGCAACGGGCGGCTGGCGTCCTCGTCCAGCGTCCACTCGTGGTTGCCGCGGGTGGGCGACCCGAAGCTCATGCACCCGAGGCAGATCCGGGAGACCCGCAGGCCGCTGCGTCCGAGCCGGGTGTTCTTCATCGCCCCATCCTCACCCCTACGGGTCCCGTAACGCGAGCCAGGTACAGGCCCGGTACAGGTACCGCGTGGCATGCCTCACAACGGCAGGGACTCCCCGGCGGCGAGCGGGTGGAAGGTCGTGCCCGCCGGCGCGAGCCGGTCGAAGTGGCCGAACCAGATGCCCGTCGCGGCGGCGCTCAGCACGCCGTCATGGACGGGGAACGCCTTGCCCGGCTTGACGTCGCGCAGCAGCTGCACGGCCTCCGCCAGCTTGAGCCAGGGTGCGTCGGTGGGCAGGCCGAGGACCTCGACGTCCGCTTGCGGCACGGTCAGGGCGTCGCCCGGGGTGAAGAACCGGCCACCGACGAGGTAGCCGACGTTCGGGACCCGGGGGATCTCGGGGTGGATGACGGCATGCTCCGAGCCGTGCACGCTGACCGCCGTACCGAGGTCGAGGCTGTCACCTGCGTGGACCACCATGCGTGGCAGGTCCAGCTGGCTGCCCTCGTCGGTGACGAGCGTGGCCTCCGGGTTCGCCTCCATCAGCCGCGTCACGCGCTCGACGTCGAGGTGGTCCGGGTGCTGGTGCGTGATGAGCACCCCCGTGAGACCGCGCAGCCCCTCGAAGCCGGTGCTGAAGGTGCCGGGGTCGAGCAGTACCCGGCCGGCGCCGTCCTCCACCAGTACGCAGGAGTGCCCGTAGCGGGTGATCTTCACGAGGCCCAGCCTGACAGGTCCGGGCCGTCGGGCACGATGCCGGTCGGGTTGAGGTCGCGCTGCACCACGTAGTAGTGCCGCTTGATGTGGTCGAAGTCGACCGTGTCGCCGAAGCCGGGCTCCGGTCCCCGCGCGCCGTCGAAATAACGGGTGTCGCGCGTGAACTCGCCGGACTCGCTGACGGAGGCCATGGCTGGCACCTACCCCGAGATCTGCGGAATGACCTCGGAGGCGATGATCTCGAGCGGCTTGAGGGTGTGCACGTCACGTACGCCCCCGATGGCCATCTCGAAGCCCATCGCGGCCAGACCGCCCAGCTCGTCGACGATCTGGGCCGAGGGCTTCGCGGTGTCGTAGCCGTAGTACACGGTCTTGGTGATGTCGTCGTAGTCGCGGCCGACCGCGTCGCAGTGGCCCTTGAGGACCTCGAGCTTGTGCGCCAGGTCAGGACCGGGGAACAGGTTGCACAGCTGCGCGTACTGCGCCACGAGCCGCAGGGTCTTGCGCTCGCCACCACCGCCGATGAGGACGGGCAACGCCGAGATCGGCGTCGGGACGTTCAGCGGGCGCTTGAGCGTGTGGTGCTTGCCCTGGTACGGCGCTTCGATGCCGTCGAACATCTGCCGGCAGATCTGGAGTGCCTCCTCGAGCCGCTCGAACCGCTCGGCGACCGGCGGGAACCGGAAGCCCAGCCCGGTGGCCTCCTCCTCGTTCCACGCGGCGCCGACGCCGAGGACCGCCCGTCCCTCGCTGAGCACGTCCAGGGTGCTGAGCGTCTTGGCGAGCAGACCGGGTTCCCGGTAGATCACCCCCGTGACGAGGGTGAACAGCTTCGCCCGGCTGGTGTGCGCGGCGAGGAACCCGAGCGTCGTGTACGCCTCGAGCATGTCCATGTCGGGCGGCCCGACCGGGCCGATCTGGAAGAAGTGGTCCATGACCGCGATCGCGTCGAAGCCGCCGTCGTCTGCGGTCCGCGCGATCGCGGCCAGGTCCTTCGCGAGAGTGGCCTTACCGCCAGGAAACGTGAAGTCAGGGATCTGGATGCCGAGGCGCATACGCGCCATCCTCACATGGCTGGTCAAATCACCTCGTGAGCGGTGATCTCACACCTGGGGGGTAGGGAGATGCTCGAGACAGGCTGGTTCCCGGACACGCCGATCCAGGACAACCTGCTGCGCAGGTACCTGCACAACCAGGCGGACCTCGGCGTGGTGCTCGCCGAAGGTGCCGGCGGCGAGGTGCTCCGCGAGCCAGGCGTCGTCGCGACCTGGTACGACACCAAGGTCTTCTACAACAACATGGCGGTGCTCACCTCGCCGCTGAGCACGGAGGTGCTCAAGCAGGTCGAGGATCTCTACCGCGGCAGGAGCGGGCTGCTGGTGTCGGCTTGGCCCACGGAAGACCTCAGCGATCGCGGCTGGGTCCTGATGGGACACCCGATGTTCGTGGTCAAGTCGCCCGGCCATCTCGCCGTACCGCCGCCTCCAGGCGTGACGATCGACGTCGCCTGTACGGCGGAAGAGCTGGCCCTTGCCGAACGCCTCGCGGTCGAGGGCTACCCGATGCCCGACGCGGAAGGCGCGCCGCCCAACTCCGTGTACCCCGAGTCGACGCTGGAGAGCCCGCTGCTGGTCCGCATCGGACGCGTCGACGGGGAGCCGGTGAGCGTCGCGGCCAGCTTCCTCGCGCATGACGTCGTCAACCTCTGCATGGCGGCGACGCTGCCCGCCGGGCGGCGCAAGGGCGTCTGGGCGCAGCTCGTCGCTGCCCGGGTCAACGACGAGGAGCACTTGCCGGCGGTTGCGGTCACGAGCGACTACAGCCGCCCGGGGTTCACGAAGCTCGGGTTCCTGCCGGTGCTGCGGATGACCCTCTGGCTGAGGCAGTGAGCTCCTGACGACGAGCCCTCGGCTGTTGGCCCAACGGCTCGCGGCGCAGCTGCTCGCGGGCCCGAAGGCCACCTCTGTGCTCGGCGTGCTCGAGCGCTGCGTGGCCGTCCAGTCGCAGGAGCTCCGGGCAGGTCACCTCGGTGTCCGCGCCAGGAGCACGGGGCTCTCCGTCGCGGACGTCTATGCCGCTCTCGCGGATCGTTCGGCGATCGTCACCTGGGTGAACAGAGGGACGCTCCACCTGATCCGCTCGCAGGACTACGCGTGGCTGCACGCGGTCACCACTCCGCAGCTGGCGATGTCCAACGCCACCCGGCTCCGGCAGGAGGGCGTGTCGTCCGAGGACTCCGAGCGCGCCATGCCGGTGATCCGTCGGCTGCTGTCCGACGGTCCGGCGACGCGCGCCGAGCTGCGAGATGCCTTGCAGCGCAAGGGGATCCCGGTGGCGGGCCAGGCGGTCGTGCACCTGCTGCTGAAGGCCACGCTGGCGGGCATCTGCGTACGGGGGCCCATGGTGGGGCGCGAGCAGGCCTTCGTGCTGGTCGCGGACTGGCTGGGCAAGCAGCCGCGGATCTCCCGCTCCGCCGCGCTGCGCGAGCTCGGTGTCCGCTACCTCGCCGGGCACGGGCCCTCGACGGACCGGGACCTGGCGAAGTGGGCGGGCCTCGGCCTGCGGGACGCCCGCACGGCACTCGAGGGCCTCGTGCCACCGACGTACGACGCCCCGATGCCCGGGCCTACCCTGCTAGGGCCGTGGGACGAGCTGCTGCTCGGTTGGGAATCACGGACGGACGTGCTCGCGGGCAACACCTCGGTCGTCACGCTGAACGGCATCTTCAAGCCGATCGCGCTGGTTTGTGGCCGGGCGGTCGCGACGTGGGCGATCGCGACCGGTGCGCTCGAGCCCTTCGCCCCGCTGAGCACGGCGGTGACGAGAGCGCTCGAGAGGGAGTACGCCGACGTGCAGCGGTTCCTGGCGGGCCGGCGATGATGGGCACGTGGTCACCCTTGAGGACGTCCGGGCGCTGGCGCTGACGTTGCCGCGCACGACGGAGCACCTGGTCCACGATCGGGTGAAGTTCCGGGTCAAGCAGATCGTGTACGCCGGGTTCAGCCGCGACGAGACCCTGATGGGCTTCGCCTTCCCGAAGGAGGAGCGCGACGGGCTCGTGGCGGCTGAGCCGGGGAAGTACCTGCTGCCGCCGCCCTCCGACCTCAGGTTCAACTGGGTCGTCGTCCGGCTCGACCAGCTCGACCTCGAGGAGATGGAGGAACGCATCTGCGACGCCTGGGCGATGTGTGTGCCGAAGTTCCTCGTCCGCGAGCGGCTGGGTCCCTAGGTACGGCAGGGGCGGTGCTGGTACCCGGTCCTAGCCGGGTGGGACCGCCACATCAGCAGCGGACCGGTCCCGGGCCAGAGGAGCACAGCGTTCGCGCGCCTCCGACAGCGGGTCCTCGACGACACCCACCGTCCGGCCGAGCTGCATCGTGAGCCGTGCGGTGTCGTACTCCGGCCACGCGGGCAGGCCCTTCGCGGCGGGGACCCCGTCCCGGGCGAAGGACGCCCAGGCCTCGCGCATCGCCCGGCTCAGCTCGTCCGGTGCGCCGCCCACCCACTCTCGCCAGCCGTCCGTGTCGAAGCTGCCGAACGTGAACGGCAGGTCGGCGGCGTGGCAGGCGCCGAAGCCCACGGACTCCCAGGTGAACGAGTAGGCGAACACCGGCCCGTCGTGTCGGTCCATGAGCTCGCCGACAGGCAGCCGCATCGTCACGTCCGTTGCGATGTCGCCCATGGCGGTCGGGCCGTCGTACGCCTCGGCAACAGCCCGCACCGCATCCTTCGGCAAGGGACGGTGCGCTTCGGCGGACAGCAGCGGCTCGAGCAGGCCGACCAGGGTGTTGACGTCCAGGTCCATCGGCGGGACGAACAGCCGCATCTCGTGGGCCGTCGTGCCCGCGAGCAGGGGGATGCCACCGGTGCGTCCGAAGACCGGCTCACCCGAGGGGTGGAAGGGCATCGAGCCGACGACCGGCAGCAGCTCTGCCGCTACCTCGGACTGGGCAGCCAGGATCGCCTCGACGGGCGCGTCCAGCGTGATGCGCGACATCAGGGCGGCGGACACCTCCTCCGCGAGGGCGGGCGGCAGGGTCTGCCCAGCGCCGGGGGACTGCGCGATGGCACGGTGGAACAGCCCGGAGCAGGAGGCCATCAGGTGGATGACCGAGCCGGCCCCCGCCGACTCGCCGAAGATCGTCACGCAGTCGGGATCGCCGCCGAACGCGCCGATGTTGTCGCGTACCCACTCGAGCGCCAGCACCTGGTCGAGCTGACCGCAGTTCGGGGTCACGCCAGGAACACCGGGGAGCCAGCCGAGCGCACCGAGCCGGTAGTTCACGGACACCACGACCACGCGCTGCTCGGTGGCGAGCAGCAGTCCGTCGTACGCCGGGAGCGAGCTGCCACCGATCTGGAACGCGCCGCCGTGGAACCACACCATGACGGGTAGGCCGTCGGCGCCGTCCGGGGACCAGACGTTGAGCGTGAGGCAGTCCTCGCTCGTCGCGCCGACGGTCATGCCGGGGACGAGGCCGGAGAACGGACCGGTGAGCTGCGGGGCCGAGGGTCCGAACGCGGTGGCCTCGAGCACACCGGACCAGCTCGTCGCGGGAAGGGGAGGCTGCCAGCGAAGGGCCCCGGCCGGCGGCTGTGCGTACGGGATGCCGAGGTAGCGGGTGGCGCCGCCGAGCGGGAAACCGGCAACGGCGCCGGTGGGCGTCTGGATCACGGACGCAAGGTCCCATCATTGGTATGTTGCGCACAAGGGAGGCTGATTCAATGCCACAGGTCGCAATCGTCACGGGTGCCAGCCGAGGCATCGGCAAGGGCATCGCGCTGGAGCTCGGCGCGATCGGGATGACGGTCTACGTCACCGGTCGGACCGTCGACGGCGGGATGCTGCCGGGCACGGTGGGGGAGACGGCGGCGCAGATCGACGAGCTCGGCGGCAGGGGGATAGCGCTGGCCTGCGACCACCACGACGACGCGCAGGTCGAGGCGGCCGTTCGCCGCGTCCTCGACGAGCAGGGTGTCATCGACGTGCTCGTCAACAACGTCTTCTCCGCACCGGATCTCGCCGGCTGGCTCGGCAAGCCGTTCTGGGAGCTGCCCGTCGCAGCATGGGACGAGGTCATCGACATCGGGTGCCGCTCGCACTACGTCGCGAGCGCCTTCGCTGCGCCGAGCATGGTGGCGGCGAAGAGCGGTCTCATCGTGAACGTGACGAGTGACGGCGCGGTGCAGTACGCCCACAACGTGCCCTACGGAGTCGGCAAGGCCGCGGTGGACAAGATGACGGCGGACATGGCGCACGAGCTGCAACCGCACGGCGTCGCGGCGGTCTCGGTGTGGCCAGGGCTGGTGAAGACCGAGCTGGTGATGTTCGGGGCGAAGACTCAGGACGACGGCAGCCAGTACCTCGACCTGGGGGAGGAGGGGGCCTTCGACCTCAAGGATGCCGAGTCACCGCGGTTCGTGGGTCGGGGCGTCGCGGCCCTGGCGAGCGACCCCAAGGTGCTCGAGAAGACGGGCAAGGCGATCAGGGTGGCCGATCTCGCCGACGAGTACGGGTTCACCGACATCGACGGCAGCGTGCCCCGCCTGCTGATCAGAAATGCCTGATAGCTAAGCGAACCGGCGGAGGTACGCCGCTTGGACGGCGCCACCGCTGCCGTCGCCGAGCGGGTACTGCTGGGCGGTGAGCAGGTGCCTGCGGGCCGTCCGCGTCGCGCGGTCGATGTCACCCGCGGCGATGGCGTCGATGAGCTGCTCGTGCTCCTGCAGCGCGCGCTTGCGAAGCAGCGGCTCGGGGAACCGGCCGGCCTCGCTGGCCGCGACCGACCACGACTCCTCGTGCGCGGACCACAGCGACTCGAGGGCGCCGGCGACGAGGATCATCGTCTCATTGCCGGAGCACCGCACGAGCTCCTCGTGGAAGGTGCGCGACGCGGGCACCGCGCCGGCCTCGTCACCGTCGTTGATGGCGTCGACGAGTGCCTGGTGGGCGGCCTCCAGCTGCGGCACGACGGTGGCTGCCCGGTCGTCGCGGCTCGCGCACAGGGCAGCGCAGAGCGGCTCGACGTACTGCAGCGCTGCACCCACGTCCGCGAGGTGAACGCCCCGCGACTGCAGGACCAGGCCGAGCATGTAGGCGGCGGTCTCCGGCTTGGGCCGGTGCACGACAGCGCCGCCGACGTTGCCGCGCAGCACCGTCACCAGGCCCTCGGTCTCGAGGATCCGGAAGGCCTCGCGTGCCGATGCCTTCGAGGTGCCGAACTCGGTCAGCAGGTCGTCCTGCTTGGGCAGCAGGGCCCCGTCATCCAGCTCGCCTGACAGGATGCGGTCCCGCAGCACGTCCGCGAGCAGCTCGGCGACCCGCGGCTGCCGGAGCTTCGCGCGCGAACGCCGCGCGCGCTTCGCGGGAGACACGTCCACAGCGCTCATCATACGGTTGTTGCCATCATTGTGAAGATGGGGTTACGTTCCCCGCGTGTCGCCTTCCCGTTCCGCCCAGACCCGGACCGCGCTGCTCAGGACCACCGCCGTCGCCGTCGTCGTGCTGACGGTCAGCTCGTGCGGCCTGCGGGTGTCCTCCTCGCTGCGCGAGAAGGGCATCCGCGGTGCCACCGGCAGCGGCACGTCGTCCGCCGTACAGGGCGGGTCGACCGGCGGTGCCCCGGAGACGTCGACGACGGGCACGGCCGTGGCGCCCGGCGGCACCACCGGAGCGGGGCCGCTGACGGGCGGGAGCTCGGGCTCTGCGGCCCCCGGGACCGGCACCTCGACGGGGACGGGCACCGGCGCGAAGCCGCCGCCCGGTGGGAACGGCGGCGCGACGGATGTCGGCGTCACCGCCACCTCGATCAACCTCGGTGCCGTCACGACGCTGTCCGGACCGGTGCCCGGCCTGTTCGCCGGTGACATCTACGGCGCGCAGGCGTACTTCGCCTACATCAACAGCCAGGGCGGCATCTACGGCCGCCAGCTCCGCCTCGAGGCCGCTGACGACCAGCTCGACTGCGGGCAGAACCGCACCCAGCACCTGGCGCAGGCGGGTCATGTGTTCGGCTGGGTGAGCTCGCTCTCGCTCTACGACAACTGCGGAGCGCCCGTCCTGCAGCAGCACAAGACGATGTCCCAGGTCGCCGTCACGTTCAGCACCGAGGCCGGCGGGCTGAAGAACAGCTTCAGCATCAACCCGCTGGTGCCCGGCTACCGCCTCGGCTCGTTCCAGTACTACAAGGCGAAGTTCCCCGGCGCGATCGCGCACTCGGCCTCGCTGGTCGGCAACATCGGGTCGGCTGTCGAGATCTTCAAGGGCATCGAGGCGGCGGCGAACTCCCTCGGCTACAAGTTCGTGTACAAGCGCAACTACTCACCCGGCGAGACCGACTTCACCGCTGACATCATCCAGATGCGCAATGACGGCGTGCAGCTGCTGTACTTCGTCTCCGCGGACTCGCACACCATCGCCAAGGTGCTCAACGCCGCGAAGCAGCAGCGCTGGTCGCCGCAGCTCATCGCCGTCGGCGCCGGCGACGCGGCGTACGACCCGAGCTTCATCCCGGAGGCGGGCGCGGCGGCCGAGGGCATGTACGCCGACCAGCCGCATGCCGCGTTCTTCAACCCGGCCGATGCGGCGATCCCCGGAGTCGGGCTGTACCAGGAGTGGATGAAGAAGACCGGTGCGACGAGGCACATGGACCTCTACAGCGCCTGGGGCTGGGGCTCGGCGTACCTCGCCGTGCAGGCGCTCAAGGCCGCCGGTCCGAAGCTGACCCGGGTCGGCTTCCTCAAGGCCCTCGGCACCCTGCACTCCTTCGACGGCGACGGCATGTACGCGAAGGCGGACCCGGCGGGCAAGAAGCCGAACACCTGCTACATCGTCCTGCGCGTGGTGCACGGTGCCTGGCAGCGGACCGACACGCCCGCGACGTCGTTCCGCTGCGGCGGCTACTTCTACTACAAGCCGTGACAGCCCTGCGATGACCACGTTCCTTGCGCTCAGCCTGACCGGCCTGGTGGTCGGGTGCATCTACGCGCTGACCGCGTGCGGGCTGGTCGTGACCTACACGACCAGTGGCGTCTTCAACTTCGCGCACGGGGCCATCGGGATGGTCGCGGCCTTCACCTACTGGCAGCTGTCGGTCGGCTGGGGCTGGCCGGCACCGGTGGCCTTCCTCACCGTGCTGCTCGTGCTGGCACCGCTGCTCGGAGCGGTGGTGGAGCGAGTGCTCATCCGGCCGCTCTACGGCGCGCCCATCGGGGTCACCCTGGTCGCGACGCTGGGCCTGCTGGTCACGCTGCTGGGCCTCGGCTTCCTCGCCTGGCCGCCGGACACGACCCGGGTGCTGCCGAAGTTCTTCGAGGGCCACACGGTCACGCTGTTCTCGCTGGTCGTCGACTACAACCAGCTGCTGGTGATCCTGACCTCGATCGGCGTCGCCATCGGGCTGCGGCTGTTCTTCATCCGGACCCGGCTCGGCATCGCGATGCGAGCGGTCGTCGACGACCCCGAGCTGGCAGCGCTCGCAGGCACCAAGCCGGAACGGGTGTCGCAGCTGTCCTGGGCGCTGGGCGCCAGCCTCGCCGCGCTTGCGGGGGTGCTCCTCGCGCCGCTGCAGACCCTCAACGTCACCGAGCTGACGCTGCTCGTCATCAACGGCTACGCGGCGGCCATGGCCGGGCGGCTGCGCAACCTGCCGGCCACCGTCGCCGGGGCCCTTGTCATCGGCATCTCCAGCAGCTTGGTGCTCGGGTACGCCGGTCCGCAGGTCGTGAACTACGTCCGCCCCGCCATCCCGATGATCCTGCTCTTCATCGCCGTGCTGTTCCTCAAGCAGGAGCGGCTGCGAGCCGGCTCCCTGTCCGGACTGCGGATGCCGCGAACGGCCGGCCTGCGGCAGTCGGTGGGTGTCGGCGCCGGGTTCGTCGTGCTGGCGGGAGTCGTCTCGGGCCAGCTCTCACCTGCACACCTGGCCATCGGCAGCCAGGGCATCGTGCTCGCCTTCATCATGCTCAGCCTGGTGCTGCTCTCGGGCTACGGCGGACAGGTCTCGCTGTGCCAGCTGACCTTCGCCGGCCTCGGTGCCTTCGCCATGGGCAAGACCGGTGGCGGTGCGCTCGGCCTGCTCGCGGCGATCGCACTGCCCGCCGCTGCCGGAGCGCTCGTCGCGCTCACTGTCGTGCGGCTCCGCGGCCTGTTCCTCGCCCTGGCCACCCTCGCCTTCGCCCAGGCGATGGACCAGATCTTCTTCAACCACGCACTCGGGTACGGCGGGACGCTGGCCATCCCCCGTCCGCGGCTGCCGCTGGTCGACACGGCCGACGACCGGGTGTTCTTCGTGGTGCTCGCAGTTGTCTTCGCTTCCGGTGCGGTCGGCCTGCTCACGCTGCGGCGGCGGGCCTTCGGCCGGCGCCTGATCGCCCTCAACGACAGCCCCGCAGCCAGCGCCACCATGGGCGTCAGCCCCGTGGCGACCCGGCTCACGGTGTTCACGCTGTCGTCTGCCGTCGCCGGCCTCGGCGGTGCGCTGCTGGGCGGTCTGCACGGCTCGGTGAGCCCCAACGACTTCCTGCTGCTGAACTCCTGCGTGCTGCTCCTGCTCGCCACGATCGGCGGGCTCTACACCCCCACCGGCGCTTTCCTCGCGGCGATGTTCTACGCGCTGTTCCCGGAGCTGCAGAAGCTCGTGCCCGAGCTCGGTCAGGTGCAGTTCCTGCTCACCGGGCTCGGTGTGCTTGCGCTGGGGCGCAGCCGCTACGGCATGGGCGGCCAGGTCGCGGACGCCGGCGAGAAGCTGCGTGCGCTCCGGCTCGAGCGGGTGGGGGTGGCGCGTGCTGCAGGTTGAGGACGTCGAGGTCCGCTTCGGCGGCGTGCAGGCGCTGAAGGGCGTCTCGCTCGAGGTGCCGGACGGCGCGCTCATCGGGCTCATCGGTCCCAACGGGGCCGGCAAGACGACGCTGTTCAACGTGATCACCGGGCTGGAGAAGCCGGGACGCGGCTCGGTGCTCATGGGTGGCGAGGACGTCACCTCGCTCGCGCCGCACCTTCGCGCTCGCCGCGGCCTGGGCCGCACCTTCCAGCGCATCGAGGTGTTCTCCTCGCTGACCGTGCACGAGAACGTGCTGGCGGCAGCGGAGGCCCGGCACAGCTGGGCCCGCGACGAGCCGGAGCCAGCGCGGTCCGCGTCCGAGATGCTCGAGCGGGTCGGCCTCCTCGAGGTCGAGCACGAGCGCGTCGACCGGCTCTCGACCGGACTGCTGCGGCTCGTCGAGGTCGCCCGGGCGCTGGCGTCCCGGCCCCGGCTGCTGCTGCTGGACGAACCCGGATCCGGGCTGGACTCCACCGAGTCCGAGGCGCTCGGCGAGCTACTCGTCGACCTGGTCGCGGAGGGCCGGTCCATCCTGCTGGTGGAGCACGACGTCGAGCTCGTCATGCGGGTCTGCCACGAGATCCACGTCCTGGACTTCGGCCAGGTCATCGCCCACGGCTCGCCGGATCAGGTGCAGCGCGATCCCGTCGTACAGGCGGCCTATCTCGGGACGAGTGCAGCATGAGCGCAGCCACGGCACATGCTGCCCTGGAGCTGATCGGGCTGCGCGCCGGTTACGGGAGCATCGAGGTGCTGCACGGTGTCAGCCTGCGGGTGCCGCCGGCGACCGTGGTCGCGCTGCTCGGTCCCAACGGAGCCGGCAAGACCACACTGCTCAAGGTGGCGAGCGGCACGATCTCGCCGACCGACGGCTGCCTGCACGTCGGCGGTGTGCACGTCAACGGAGCCGACGCGGCGGCTCTCGCGCAGGCCGGCGTGTGCCGGATCCCGGAGCGGCGCGGGATCTTCCCGAACCTGTCGGTCGCCGAGAACCTCCGGATGTGGACCGCGGTCGGCGACCTCAAGCCGGCCGAGGTCGCGGACCGGACATACGCGCGCTTCCCGCGTCTCGGTGAGCGGCGCCGGCAGCTCGCTGGAACGCTGTCCGGTGGCGAGCAGCAGATGCTCGCGATGTCCCGGGCATTGCTCGTGGACCCCGCGGTCCTGCTGCTCGACGAGATCTCCATGGGACTCGCCCCCATCATCGTCGGGGAGCTCTACGAGCTGGTGGGATCCCTTGCGCAGCAGGGCATCGCGATCCTGCTGGTCGAGCAGTTCGCGCATACCGCACTGGCCGTGGCGGATCACGCCGTGATCCTCTCCCAGGGTCGGGTGACCAGGACGGGTACGCCGTCGGAGGTCGAGGAGCACCTCTCGGCCGCGTATCTCGGAGGTGCCGCGTGAGGCGCGTCCTGATGCTCGCCGGCGCGGCCGGCTGCTTCGTGTCCGCAGGCTTCCTCGCCCCGGTGCAGGCCGCGGACGCCCCTGGCAGCGGCCTGTTCGGCTACACCCTGACGGCACAGTCGCAGGCGATCCAGATGACCGAGGACTCGCCCAGCGCGAACTCGCACCCGGAGGCGGATGCCGACATCCCGCAGAGCCTGGTCAGCCTGACCAGTGGTCCGGTCGGCTACGCGCTGTCGTCTGTGGCGTGGCCCGGAGCCCTGCTCGGGAACGCCGGGTCGCTTGTCCTGCTGGTGCAGCCGGGAGCGCCGTCGCAGGTCAGCGCGCTGAACGACCCGGTGCGGGCCGAGGCGCGCACCGGGAGCGCGGAGCACTCCGCCACGAACGACTCGGTGCCAGGTGCCCACATGGCCGCCGACGCGACGCCTGCGAAGACGACGGCCGTAGCCCGCGTCGACGGTGGGTCGGCAGGGGTGCTGCTCGGCTTCGGCACCAGCTCCAGCTCCAGCGCGGCGTCGCTCGGCGCCCAGACCGGCGCGGTCACCGCCGACAGCACCGCGAAGGAGATCAGCCTGGCAGGCGGCGTCGTGAAGATCGGCTCCGTCGTCTCGCACGCCGAGGCCTTCTCGGACGGCGTGACCGCCCGTGCCAAGGGCGCCACGACGGTGACCGGGATGACCGTCGCGGGAGTGCCGGTCGCGGTGGACGACCACGGCGTGACCGTCTCGACCCAGCACGGGGCGGTGCCGCCCACGGCGGTGGCGGCGGTCAACTCGGCGCTCACCTCGCTGGGGATGACCATCGCCCTCAGCGCTCCTACGCAGTCCCGGGACGGCGGCACGATCAGCTACGACGCCGGCTCGCTGCTGCTGCTCTGGAAGCCGCCGGGCTCGCCGAACGTCTTCACGGCCAGCCTCGGTGGGTCGCGTGTCGTGGCGGGAGCGAGCCGCTCGTCGTCGTACCAGCCGCTGCCGCTGCCCTCGGGTGCGTCGCCGATCGTGCAGCCGCGGCCGCCGGTGGTCGGGCAGCCCGCCGTGCCGACGGTCACCCAGCCGGGGTCGGATCCAGCCGTCCCCGTCGTACCCGTTCCCGGTGCCCCGGCTCCGGTGACCTCCGCGCTTGAGCCACTGGCCTCGGGCACCCCGGCTCCGACGTGGACCGTCGTGCTCACCCTGATGGGCGCCGTCCTGCTGCTGGGCGGTCTGTGGCAGGTGCCCGGCCTGGTGCTCGTCCAACCCCGACCCGTCCGCTGCCCCCTCGAGGAGGACAAGTGACCGAACTGAGCGCTGACATGGTCGGGAGGTACCAGCACCTCACCGAGCGCGCCACCAAGCTGCGCGGCAAGACGTCGACCGACCGGTCGAAGGCGCTGTTCGTCGTGGGCGGCGCCGCCGTGTCGCTCGGGCTGGCGATGGTGCTGCTGGGGTACCTCGGCGCCTCGCACACCATCTACGTGTTCGAGCAGATCCCCTACCTCATCAGCGGGGGCATTCTCGGCGGCTGCCTCGTCGTCGCCGGTGGCTTCTGCTACTTCGCGTTCTGGCTGACGCGGCTGCACGCCGAGATGGCCGGCACGCGCGCCTCGAACGAGCGGATCGAAGCGCTGCTCACCACCCTGCTGGAGAGGTCATGAGGGCCGCCGAGGCAGCCCGCGCCGGTGGGCGGGAGGTCTGGAGCCCCACCGTCACTCCCGGCATCGGCCGTGAGCTGACGCTGCGGCAGCAGCTCGCGTGCTCGTTCCGGATCCTCGCCCGCAGCGGGTTCAGCGAGAACATCGCCGGCCACATCACGGTCGCCGCGCAGGGAGACTCGATGTGGGTCAACCCGTGGGGGCTGTGGTGGGAGGAGGTCAAGGCCTCCGACCTGTGCCGCGTGGACGCCGACGGTCGCGTTCTGGAAGGGAAGTGGGACGTCACCCCGGCGATCCACATCCACACCGAGCTGCACCGCCGCCGACCCGACGCTCGGGTGGTCGTGCACAACCACCCGTACCACGTCAGCGTTCTCGCCGGAGCCGGCATCCTGCCCGAGCTCGTGCACCAGACCGGCTCGATGTTCGACGGCGACCTGCACCTGGTGCAGGAGTACTCAGGGGAGGTCGACAGCCCCGAGCTCGCGGTGGAGCTGGCCGAGCAGATCGGTTCGTACTCGACGACCATCCTCGCCTCGCACGGGGTCATCGTCACGGCGCCGACGATCGAGGAGGCGACGTACAAGGCGGCCTCCATCGACCGCGTGTGCCGGCTGGCCTACGACCTGCTCGCGATCGGTCGCGAGCCGCTGCCCATCGGTGCGGGCATCAAGGTCGGCATGAAGAAGTCCTTGCTGGAGCGTGGCACCGAGGTCTACTGGAACGGCGCCGTCCGTAACCTGCTGCGCGACGAACCGGAGGTGCTCGACTGATGGCCGATCTCGACCAGCTCATCAACGACGGCGGCAGCTTCACCACGGCCGTCAAGGGGAAGGTCACGCTGCTGCCCGACCCGCCTCGTGCCAAGCGGGACTTCCTGTTCATCAGCGTCGACGACCACATCGTCGAGCCGCCGCACGCCTTCGAGGGACGCATGCCGGCGAAGTTCGCCGAGCAGCAGCCGCGGGTCGTGGAGAAGGACGGCGCGCACCTCTGGACTTACGACGGCCAGCTGTTCCCCAATGTCGGCTTCAACGCCGTCGTGGGCCGGCCCGTCGACGAGTGGGGCTTCGACCCGACCCGGTTCGAGGACATGCGTCGCGGCTCCTGGGACATCCATCACCGGGTGCGCGACATGGACCTCTCCGGCGTCTACGCCTCGCTGTCGTTCCCGTCCTTCCTCCCGGGCTTCGGCGGTCAGCGGCTGCAACTGTCGACGAAGGATCCCGAGCTCGCGCTCGCCGCGGTGCGGGCCTGGAACGACTGGCACCTCGAGGAATGGGCGGGCTCGTACCCGGACCGCATCATCCCGTGCCAGATCCCGTACATGCTCGATCCTGCCGTCGGTGCGCAGGAGGTCTACCGCAACGCCGAGCGAGGGTTCAAGGCGATGACCTTCACCGAGGCTCCGCACGTGCTGGGGCTGCCGTCGCTGCACACCGGTCACTGGGACCCGATCATGCGGGCCTGCGCGGAGACGGGCACCACCGTCAACCTGCACATCGGCTCGTCCGGCACCTCACCGTCCACGGCGGACGACGCGCCCTCGGACGTCGTCGGCGTGCTCTTCTTCGCCTACGCCATGTACGCCGCGGTCGACTGGCTCTACTCCAAGATCCCCGTCCGGTTCCCGGACATCAAGATCGCGCTGTCGGAGGGGGGCATCGGCTGGGTACCGGCGCTGCTCGACCGGCTGGACCACATGCAGACCTACCAGTCGATGTACGGGACCTGGGACGGCATCACCGACGTGATGCCGGCCGACGTGCTGCGGCGCAACTTCTGGTTCTGCGCGCTCGAGGACCCGAGTGCCTTCCAGCTCCGTGAGCGGATCGGGGTCGACCACATCCTGCTCGAGGAGGACTACCCTCACTGCGACTCGCTCTGGCCGCGGACCCAGTCGGTGATCGGCGAGGCCATGAAGGGCATGCCGGCCGAGCACGTGCGCAAGTTCACGTGGGAGAACGCGTCGAAGCTCTACCGCCACCCGGTGCCGCAGTCGGTGATCGACGACCCCGAGAGCTTCAGTGCCGGCGTCGCTGTCTGACCTGGTCCGCGCGCTTCCCCCTTCGGAGACCGCGTACATCACGCCCTCCCGCCGCACGACCTGGGGAGAGCTCGACCGGATGGCCGACGAGATCGCCTGTGCGCTCAGCGATCTCGAGCCCGGGGACCGGGTCGGGATCAGGCTGCCGGACGACGAGACGGTGCACGCGGCCTTCATCGGCACCGAGCGCGCCGGTGTCATCGGGGTCGGCATCGGGGCCCGGGCGGGCGAAGCCGAGGTCGAGCACCTGGTCCGCCGTACCGGGGCTCGCCGGGTGCTCACGTCCCTGCCCCGGTCACCGGGCCGGCCGGATCCTTCCCGTGCGCTCCGGCCAGAGGACCTGTGGCTGCTGAACTCCACGTCCGGGACCACCGGCATGCCCAAGGTGGTGACGCAGACCCAGGACCGCTGGCTGCGCTTCGTCGAGCACGCGGTCGACTGCGGCAACCTCGGTGCCGACGAGCGGCTGATGTCGGTGATCCCGGCGCCGTTCGGGTTCGGCCTCTGGACGGCGCACGTCGCGCCGATCGTGCTGGGCGCGCCGTGTGTCGTGCTGCCGCGCTTCGACGTCCCGACGATGGCGCGGCTGATCGAGCAGGAGCGCGTCACGGTGCTGTGCTGCGTGAGCACGCAGTTCCGGATGCTGCTCAACCATCCGGCGTCCCGCGACCACGACCTGTCATCGCTGAAGGTGATGTTCACCGGGGGGGAGATGATCCCGCCGGATCGGGCCCGGGAGTTCGAGGACCGTACCGGCGCGGTGGTGCTGTCGTTCTTCGGCTCCAACGAGACCGGGGCGCTGACCGCCACCCGGTGGGATGACCCGCGCGACAAGCGCCTCACGACGGTGGGTCGCGTCCTCCCCTCCATGGAGGTGCGCTTGTACGACGGCACGGGTGCCGTCGTCGAGGGCACCGGGATCCCGGGAGGGCGCGGCCCGCTGACCTGCCAGGGCTACTGGGACGACCCCGCCGCCAACGCGAAGCTGTACGCACCTGACGGCTTCATGCTGATGGGCGACCTGGTCACGATCGACGACGAGGGCTGGATGACGGTCGTCGGGCGGACCAGCGACATCATCATCCGGGGCGGCAAGAACATCAGCGCGGTCGTCGTGGAGAACGCCGTCGACAGCCACCCGGCCGTCGACGCTGTGGGGATCGTGCCGGTGACCGACGAGGTCTTCGGGGAGCGGGTCTGCGCGGTGGTGACGCTCGTGCCCGGTGCGTCACTGACCCTGGAGGACCTCACGGTGCACCTGGACGCCGCCGGGCTCGGCAAGGAGTCCTGGCCCGAGCGGCTGATCGTGCTCGACGAGCTGCCGCGGTCGTCCGGCGGGAAGCTCGCCAAGGGCGCGTTGCGCCAGCTCGCCGAAGCCCACCCCTCCTCCCCGCCCCCCGTCCCCCCGTGAAGGGATACTGAGCTGCGGATCAGGGCCCGGAAGCAGCAGCTCGGTATCCCTTCACCGGGGGGAGGGGGAGGCGAGGAGGGCCTGGGCGCAGGTGTAGGTGGCCATGACGATGCCTTCGTGCAGCGGTAGCTCGACGTCCGCGAACCGGTGCAGGGCGAGCAGCGTGTCGCTGGCCACGAACAGCGCACCACCCGCGGCGACGGCAGGGTCGCCCGTGTCGAGGGCGGTCAGGGCGGTGCCCATCAACGCGGTCGAGTAGACCAGCACCGGGACGCGGTCCTTGCCGGTGCGCGACCACAGGTAGGCGTTCAGACCCGCCCACGCCGCCACGTAGGGGAGCGCCTTGGCCGGGCTCAGCGCGCCGCGGCTGCGCGGCCGCAGCGCCGCTACCCAGGCGACATGACCCGCGAGGAACGCGCCAAGACCGGCGGTGAACGCCAGATCGCCGGACCCGAGCAGTGCCACGTCTCCCGCGCCGCCGAGCGCGAGGGCCCGCTGGGCGGGTCGTGGCTTGCCGGCGAGCAGCGTCGGCATCAGCAGCGGCTTGGTGAGCCGGCGGGCCTTGTCGCGCCCGGTCGCTGCGAGCACGGTGTCGGCG
>JBHEMB010000199.1:0-7464 GCA_046262855.1 Mycobacteriales bacterium
ATATTCGCCATGCACGGGAATAAAATGTTTGGGGCGGCAGGCATTGAGCATCATCAAAAGCTCGTCTTGAAAACCATGCCCCGAAACATGAATCTGGTGAATGGATTCGTAGATGACCTCAGCACCCTGCCTGCGACACGCGGGGGCTGCACCGGCAACCCCACGAAGGATCCAGGAGCAACGAATGTCTGAGCTGGCCCGGCTGATGCAGGGTGTGGGGGAGACCGACGGCCTCGACGAGGGGCTGCTGGCATGGCAGGACCAGGCCCTCTGCGCCCAGACCGACCCGGAGGCGTTCTTCCCTGAGAAGGGCGGCTCGACCCGCGAGGCCAAGCGCATCTGCGTCGGCTGCGAGGTCAAGCAGGAGTGCCTGGAGTACGCGCTGATGCAGGACGAGCGCTTCGGCATCTGGGGCGGGCTGTCCGAGCGGGAGCGCCGCCGCCTCAAGCGCAAGGCGGGCTGACCCCCCGGGCCGGGCCATTAGCCTGGTCCATCTATGTCTGCCCGACCGCCTTCGCGCACCAGACCGTCTGACAAGCCGGCGGACGAAGCTGCCGAGCCGCGCCGCGCGCCACGGCAGCGGGCACCGAAGCCGCAGGCGGTGGACGTCACCGCGGTCCTGGTCGCGCACGACGGAGCGACCTGGCTGCCCGAGGCCATCGAGGCACTCGGCCGCAGCACCCGGGTGCCGGCGCACGTCGTCTGCGTCGACACCGGCAGCACGGACGGCTCGGCCGAGCTGCTCGAGCAGGCCTTCGGCGACGTCATCCGGCTGCCCCGCGACACCGGGTACGGCGCGGCCGTCGCCGAAGCCCTGCACCACGCGCCCGCGGCGACCTGGTTGTGGCTGCTGCACGACGACATGGCCGTCGAGCCGACGACGCTGCAGGCGCTGCTCGAGGAGGCCGAGGCCAGCCCCTCGTGCGCGCTGCTCGGCCCCAAGGTGCGCGACTGGAACGACGACCGCTACCTGGTGGAGATCGGCATCACGACCGACGCGGTGGGGCACCGCGAGACCGGCCTGGAGCGCCGCGAGTACGACCAGGGCCAGCACGACGCGGTCAAGGACGTCCTGGCCGTCGGCACCGCCGCGGCCCTCATCCGCCGCGACGTGTGGGACGCCGTCGGCGGCCTCGACCCGCAGCTGCCCGTCTTCCGTGACGACCTCGACCTCGGTTGGAAGGTCAACGCCGCCGGGCACCGGGTGGCGGTCGTCCCCACTGCGGTGATCCGGCACGCCCGCGCGGCCACGACCGGTCACCGCGAGACCGACGCCGCTCCCGGACGGGCGACGGGGATCGACCGGCAGCACGCCGTGTACGTGCTGCTGGCGCATGCCACTGCCCTGGGCTTGCTGGGCCTGCTGCCCCGGTTGCTGCTGGGCACCGCACTCCGCTCGCTGTTCCTCCTCCTCACCCGGCAGGTGGCCGACGCGGGCGACGAGTGGCGGGCCCTGCTGCGCAACGTGGGCCGGCCGGGGGTCGTGCACCGGGCCCGTCGTGAGCGGACCCGCACCCGTCGGCTGAGCCAGCGCAAGCTCCGGCCGCTGTTCGCCTCCCGCACGGTCCGGATGCGGGCCAGGATGGGTGCGCTCTCGGACTGGATGAGCGGCGGGGGCGTCCCCGTCAGCGACCCGAACCGCGCGCTCGGCGACCTCGGCCCGGACTCCGAGGACTTCGAGGAGCTCTCGCTCGGCGGCAGCGGTGCGCTGCGTCGGCTCCTGCTGCGCCCCGGCGTACTGCTCGTCGGCTCCTTGGGCCTGGTCACCCTCGTCGCCGAGCGCAGCCTGCTCGGCTCGGGCACTCTCGGCGGCGGCGCCCTCGCTGCCACACCTGGCGGCGCCAGTGACCTGTGGCGCTCCTATGCAGGCGCCTGGCACGACACCTCGGTGGGCACCGGGCAGGCAGCACCTCCGGGTACGGCGGCCTTCGCGGCCCTGTCGACCCTGCTGCTCGGCAAGCCCGGCCTGGCCGTCGACACGCTGCTGCTCGCGAGCGTCCCCCTGGCGGGGCTGTCCGCCTACCTGGCCGCGAGCCGGATGGTGCGGCACCTCTCCCTTCGACTGTGGGCCGCTGCGACCTGGGCGCTGCTGCCGGTGGCGACCGGCGCGATCGCTGGTGGTCGGCTGGACGCTGCGGCGGTCCAGGTGGCGCTGCCTCTGGTGGTGCTCGCCGCAGGTCGGCTGCTCACGGACGATCCGCGCGTGGAGGGCTGGTGGCGCGCCTGGGCCCTCGGACTGGGCCTCGGCGTCACGAGCGCCTTCGCCCCTCAGTTGTGGCCGCTGGCCGCCGCGGTGCTGCTCGCCGGGGCCGGTGTGAACCTCGCGCTCAGCGGTGGCCGCCGGCGGGCCCTGGCGGCTGTGCTGGTCGCGGTCGTCCCGGGCGCGATGCTCTACCCCTGGTCGCTCGGTGCCCTCGCGCACCCGTCGCGCTTCGTCATCGGTACCCAGCTCGCCGACGCCGATCTGCCCTCATGGCACCTGATGGCGCTGTCTCCCGGCGGCCCTGGCGTCCCCGCCGCCTTCCTCATGGTGGGCGTCGTGCTCGCGGGCATCGCGGGCACCGCCCGGGAGGACTTCCGGCGACTCGCGCACGTCTGCTGGGGGATCGCCCTGCTCTCGCTGGGCCTGGCTCTGGTGCTGAGCCGTGCAACGGTTCAGGGCCAGCCTGTATGGCCTGGAATCGCCTTGCAGGTGGCGGCCCTCGCGATCCTTGCCGCGGCCCTCGTCGCGGCCAGCGGGGCTCGCACCCGGCTGGCGCAGCGCAGCTTCGGCTGGCGACAGCTGCTGGCCGGCCTGGTCGCGGTCTCGGCCGCCCTCGCCCCGGTCGCGGCGGGACTCGTGTGGATCGTGCGCGGCGCGGACGACCCTCTCCATCGCACCGACCGGGCCGTGCTGCCGGCCTTCGCACAGGCGGAGCTGGCCGCCAAGCCCGGGCTGCGGGTGCTCATCCTGGAGCCCGGGAAGGACGGCCGGCTCGCGTACACCTTGACGACCGCGGCCGGCAGCACGCTCGACCTGTCCGGCCTGCGTGCCTCCAAGGCGCAGTCGGCAGCGCTCGACGCGATCGTGGCCGACCTGGCCTCACCACGGGGGAGCGACGCCGCGGAGGCACTGTCGACCCGAGCCGTCCGCTACGTCGCGTTGCGCGCAACCTCCGGGACGACGCCACTCGAGACTGTCCTGGACACCCAGTCAGGCTTGGTACGGCGGACCCGTGCGGCCTCCGTCGAGCTCTGGCAGGTCGTGGCACCCGCCGCCCGTCTCCAGCTGCTTTCCCCGCAACTGGCGGCGCCCGCTCTCGCAGGCGACCGGGCTCCGACGCCCGACCTGCTCGTCAGCCATCCGCCGAGAGCACTGACCGCAGGGCCCGAGGGCGCCCGCACGACGGTCCCGCGCGGCGCAGCCGGTCGGCTGCTCGTCCTCGCCGACGCCGTCGACGACCACTGGAAGGCCACCCTCAACGGCAAGGTGCTGCCGCGAGAGAAGGCGTGGGGCTGGGCACAGGCCTTCGTGCTCCCCTCGGAGGGCGGCCGACTCCGGCTGTCCTACGAGCAGACCGGCCGGCACGCAGGCCTCGCCGTCCAGGTCGTGCTCGTGGTCCTGGTCGCGGTGCTGTCCGCGCCGGGTGCCCGGCGACGTCGCGGTCTCGAGGACGACATCGACGCCGAGGAGAGCAACGATGACCAGCAGCACGGTCGGGCGCTGGCGGTGACGGTATGAGGCGCCCACCTCTGGGCACGCTCGCGGTTGTCGGCTGCCTGCTGGTCGGCATCGTGTTCGGCGCCTCGGTGCACCGCGGCGGCCTTCGTACGACCAGCAGCCAGGTGGAGGTGGTGGGAGCGACGGTGGTCTGCCCCGACCTCCGTCAGGCGAAGGACCTGCTCGCCACCCGTGTCAGCGTCGGGTCCGGCCTGCTGCCGGCCGGACGCGCGTCGACCGGCGGCTCGGTCGATGCCCGCCGGCTCACCCAGGAGGGCACGTCCGTCGACGTGCCCGTCACCACCGCCGGCCAGGTCGCGGTGGGTCTGGGCACCGGGACCACGAAGGACGGGCTGGTGGTGTCTGCGACCGGCGACCTCGCCGCGGGTCTCGAAGTGGAGCAGGTGACCCGAGGCGAGCGCGGGCTCAACCGCGGCCTCGCCGGGCTGCGCTGCGAGCCGCCGAAGCCGGACGTCTGGTTCGAGGGTGGCTCGACGATGCTCGGCAACGAGACGACGCTCGTGCTGGCGAACGTCGACGACACCCCGACGACGGTGAACATCTCGCTGTTCACCGCGAGGCACGACCTCCAGCCGCCGCAGGCGCAGGGGATCGTCGTGCAGCCGCACACTCGCGAGCAGATCGCCCTCGACACGCTCGCTCCCGACGAGGACCTGCTCGCCCTGCACATCCAGAGCACCAGGGGACGCATCGCCGCCGGTCTGCGCCATGCCATGAAGACGGTGCGGGCCACTGAGGGCGTGGACTGGGTCCCCCAGACCCAGCCACCGGCCAAGCAGGTCGTCGTGCCCGGCTTCGCCTCCGGGCGGGGGCTGCGCGCGCTGTACGTCACGAACCCCGGTCCTGACGACACGACCGTGCACGTCGCCGTCACGACGAAGGACGGGCAGTTCGTGCCCAAGGGTGACGACGAGGTCGACGTGCCGCACGGCCGCACGGTCTCGATCCGGCTGGACGACGTGACCCTCGACTCCGCCGCGGCCGCCACCGTCACCTCGGAGGGCGCGCCGATCATCGCCGGCGGGTTCGCCAAGGACTACCAAGCCGGCCCGGTCCGCGAGTTCGCCTACACCGCAGGCGCTCTGCCGCTGTCGGGGCCTGCGCTCGTGACGGACGTCGTCATCGACCGGCCGACCGAGAGCACCCTGATCCTGACTGCTCCTGAGGAGCCGGCCACCGTGACGGTGATCCCGGTCCCTGTGCTCGGTCAGTCCGGTGCGAAGCCGTCCGGGCCGAAGACCGTGCGCATCGGAGGGGGACGCACCGCGACGCTCAAGCTGTCGACGTTCTTCCGGCCCGGCGCCAATGCGCAGCTCGCCGTCGAGGTCCGTCCGGAGCCAGGGTCCGGGCCGGTCTACGCCGCCCGATACCTCCGCGAGCACGGGGCGCACGGCCCGTTGACGACGCTGCTCGTGCTGGAAGGCCCGGCCCAGCTGGTCAGCCGGCCGGTCGTCTTCAGCGATCCGCAGGTCGGGCGGCCCTGAGGCAGGCGCGCCCTAGGGTGGGTCGATGACGTCCGGGTCCAGCCCGAGCAGCTGCGCGACCTGGTCGACGACCACCTCGTGGACGAGCTGACCGAGGTCGCCGCGCCCGGTCGCCCGGGCCTCCAGCGGCCTCCGGTACACGACCACCCGGGGCGGCGTGGCAGGTCCGCCGGCCAGTAGCCGACCCAGCGGGACCGGACCACCGGCCGTCTCGTCGGCGACCACGCCCTCCTCCCAGCCGGAGTCGGCAGGCGGTACGTCCTCCACCGCGAACTCGACACCCTCGAGCTGCTCGTGCCAGCGTTCCTCGAGGTCCGCGATGGCGTCCCGGACCAGGTCGTCGAAGCGCTCGGACCGGCTGCGCGCGGCGGGCACGACGACCTCCCGTGTACCCACCCGGGCCTGCGGCACCAGCAGCCGGCCGCGCAGCCCGCGCCCGTGCCGCTCCCGCCGCCTCACCATCCGGCGAGCCTTCCACACCGGCCGCGGCCCGGGGCACTAGCGTCTGCCCCGTGAGTCCGGTCCGGCGCTGCTCCCGAACGGGATGCGGGCTGCCTGCGGTGGCCACCCTGACCTACGTGTACGCCGACAGCACCGCCGTCGTCGGCCCGCTCGCGACGCACGCCGAACCGCACACGTACGACCTCTGCGAGGCGCACGGCGCGAAGCTGACGGCCCCCCGCGGGTGGGAGGTCGTGCGGCACGACCCCGATCCGGCGCAGACCCGGGTGCGCAGCGTCGACGACCTGGAGGCGCTTGCAGACGCCGTGCGGGAGGCTGCCCGGCCGTCGGGCCGGCCCGAGGTCACGATGCCCGACGCGAGCGGCCGACGGGGCCACCTGCGGGCGCTTCCTACGCCCGGCTGAGGCTGTTCGAGGACCGGTATGTCCGATTTGCCCCGGACACGCCCAGTGCTCAAGCGATGCGGGGATTGCTCCGAAAGGGTGAGCAGATCGCGTTCCTGACCAGCCCCAGGAGAGAAGAACCTCATGTCGCTCGTGACCACTCCCACCCACCAGCTCACCACCTGCGCCGCGTGCAGCGGCACCCGCGTCACCCAGATCTCGATGACGCTGACGGACGGCTCCCGGGTCGACTTCGCGTCGTGCCACACCTGCGAGCACAAGAGCTGGACGGAGGCCGGTACCGGCCTGGCCGTCGCGGAGGTGCTGAAGAAGGCCCAGAAGATCAAGAAGGCTGCCTAATCCCGTAGGGACAGGCGGCAGCGTCCCGTAGGGACAGGCGGCATCGTCCCGCGCTGGCTGCTGGGTAGGGTCGGTCGGGTGACCGACCTGTCCAGCATCGTCAAGGCCTACGACATCCGCGGCGTCGTCCCGGACCAGCTCAACGCGGAGATCGCCCGTGCGCTCGGCGCCGCGTTCGCCCGCTTCACCCGCGCCGACCGGATCGTCGTCGCGCGGGACATGCGCGAGAGCGGTGTCGAGCTCGGAGCCGCCTTCGCGGAGGGCGTGACCGCCCAGGGCGTGGATGTGGTGGACGCGGGCCTCGGATCGACCGACCTGCTCTACTACGCCGCCGGCTCGATGGACGTGCCCGGCGCCATGTTCACCGCCTCGCACAACCCGGCGAAGTACAACGGCATCAAGCTGTGCCTGTCCGGTGCCCGTCCGGTCGGGCAGGACAGCGGCTTGGCGCAGGTCCGCGACGAGGCCGAGACGTTCCTGGACGGCGAGGTCCCGTCCGACGGCACGCCTGGGACGATCAGCACGAGGGACGTGCTCAGCGACTACGCGGCCTACATGAGGTCGCTCGTCCATGACCTGTCGACGATCTCGCCGCTGAAGGTCGTCGTCGACGCCGGCAACGGAATGGGCGGGCACACCGTCCCGTCGACGTTCGCCGGGCTGCCGCTCGAGCTGACGCCGATGTACTTCGAGCTCGACGGCTCGTTCCCGCACCACGAGGCCAACCCGATCGACCCGGAGAACCTGCGCGACCTGCAGCTGAAGGTCCAGGAGGTGGGCGCCGACATCGGCCTGGCCTTCGACGGTGACGCCGACCGGTGCTTCGTCGTCGACGAGCGCGGCCAGATCGTGAGCCCGTCGACGCTGACCGCTCTGATCGCGGCGCGTGAGCTGGAGCGCGAGCCCGGCGCCACGATCATCCACAACCTCATCACCTCCCGGTCGGTCCCGGCTGTGGTCGAGGAGCTGGGGGGCAAGGCCGTCCGGACGCGGGTCGGGCACTCCTTCATCAAGGCGGAGATGGCCCGCACCGGTGCCGTCTTCGGCGGCGAGC
>JBHEMB010000200.1:0-6549 GCA_046262855.1 Mycobacteriales bacterium
CTCCGCACCCGCTCTCGGGATGCTGCTGTTCGCCTTCGCGGCAGCGGCCGCAGCCGTCCTCGCGGCAGGGGCCACTGCCGTCGCGCTGTACCTCTCCGGGCGCCGGCGGTCGTTCGAGCTCGCGGCCATGCTCGTCGTCGGTTCTCCGCGGCGCAGCCTCGTCGCGGCGGCCGTCGGCGAGCAGTTGCTGGTGCTCGGGACAGCACTTGTCCTGGGGGTCACCGGCGGTCTGGCAGCGGCACTGCTCGTCCTTCCCGCCGTACCGGAGCTACCCGACGACGGGCCGCCGGTGCTGCGCTACGTGCCGCACGTCGGTGGACTGACGCTGTTCCTTGCCGGCCTCGCCGCCGTTGTCGTCGCGACCGCGGCCGGGGCTGCTGCCGCGCTGATCCGGCATGCCCGTCCGGCGCTGCTGCGGGAAGGGGCGCCGTGACCGGAACGGACGTGCAGCTCGAGGCCCTCGAGATGGTCTACGAGATCACCGGCGAGCGGGTGCACGCGCTGCGCGGCATCGATCTCACGATTGACGCAGGCGAGTCGGTCGCGCTGCTCGGCCCATCAGGGTCCGGCAAGTCCAGCCTGCTCACGCTGCTTGCAGGGCTGCAGAAGCCGACCGCAGGGCGCGCGCTGATCGGCGGACAGGACGTGACGGCCATGACCGAGCGGCAGCTGCTCGCCTTGCGCGCCAGGGACATCGGCGTTGTCGTGCAGGGGCCGGCCCGCAACCTGCTGGCGTACGCCAACGCCGAGGACAACGTCCGGTTCGCGCAGCGCGCCGTCCCCCGGGACCGCCGGGACCGATTGCGCCCGCCCGCCGAGCTGCTCGAGTCCCTCGGACTAGGGCACGTACGGCGGTCCCGGCTCGGCGCGCTGTCGGGCGGCGAGCAACAGCGACTGTCACTGGCCGTCGGCCTCGCCGGCGCGCCACGTCTGCTGCTCGCCGACGAGCCCACCTCGCAGCTCGACGCCGAGAACCGCGCGCACGTCGTCGACATGCTGACGGCGGCCGCCTCCGGGGGAACGACGATCGTGGTCGTCACCCACGACGAGCACATCGCCCAGCAGGTCGACCGGTCGATCCACCTCCGCGACGGGCAGGTGGTCCCGTGACCCGCTTCGTCGCAGCGCGCGCCGTCGGGGTCGTCCGGAGCGGTCGGGCGATCCTGCAGGACGTCACCGTCACCGCACCGGCCGGCGAGATCACCGCGCTGACCGGCCCGTCCGGCTCCGGCAAGTCCACCCTGATCGCCACCCTCGCCGGGCTCGAGCCGGTGACGACCGGAGCCGTCGTCTGGGAGGACACGGTCGTCGGGCCGCGGTCGAAGGATCTGCGGCACCGCTGCGGGCTGGTGCTGCAGGGCTACGGACTGGTCTCGCTGCTGTCCGCGGTCGAGAACGTCGAGCTCGTCCTGCAGGCACAGCGGCTGCCGCGGGCCGAGGTACGTGACCGGGCACACGAGGCACTGCTCGCCGTCGGCCTCGACGGCGCCAGCGACCACCTCGTCGAACAGCTGTCCGGGGGTCAGCAGCAGCGGGTCGCCGTGGCGCGCGCAGTCGTCGGTCGGCCCGAGGTGCTGTTCGCCGACGAGCCCACGGCCGAGCTCGACCCGGCCACCCGCGACCGGGTGCTGCACGTCCTGCTCGCCGAAGCCAGGCGCGGCGCGGTCGTGGTGCTCGCGACCCACGACCGCTACGTCGCCGACGTCGCCGACACCGAGGTCGAGCTCGAGGACGGCCGCGTCCGCTGACGCCCCACCCCCCCGCGCATGAATGGAGGCTCTTCTGCCCATCTGGGCGCAGAATCGCCATTGCAGTATCCATTCATGGCGGGTGATGGCGATCTGCGGGCGTCATGATGACGGCATGACCACACGCGGCGAGCGGCAGGCCGCCGCAGCCACCGAGCAGGGCCTGCAGTCGGCCAGCTGGCGGGCGATCGGCACCGGCGTACAGCTCGTGGTCAGGGACCACCTCGAGGAGGCCCGCGCCGCGGTGGAGAAGGTGCTCGCTGACGTGGACCGCGCGGCCTCGCGCTTTCGTCCCGACTCCGAGATCAGTCAGCTGCCGGTTGGGGAGTGGGCGACCGTTTCCCCTTTGCTGGCAAGGCTTCTCACCGTCGCACGGGACGCGGCGGAGTGGACCGGCGGTCTCGTCGACCCGACCGTCGGCACCAGCCTGGACGACCTCGGCTACGACCGGACCTACACCGCGATCGTGCAGGGCGGTCCGCTCACGGTCGTACGACGCCCGATCGGCTGGCGGGCCCTGGAGGTGGACGGTGATCGGGTCCGCGCGCCGGCGGGGCTCGACCTGGGCGCTACGGCGAAGGCGGTCGCTGCCGACCTCTGCGCCGAGGCTGCGGCCCGCCACACGCAGGAGGTCCTCGTCGGGCTCGGCGGCGACATCGCCACCGCGGGGGAACGCAGCTGGCCCGTGCTTGTCCGGGACACCTCGGACTACGAGGAGACCGACGACGACGGGCAGGTCGTCGAGCTGAGCGGCGCGCTCGCAACGAGCGGCACGCGGGCACGGCAGTGGAACCGCGCCGGCAGGCTCGTGCACCACCTGCTCGACCCGCGCACCGGCCTGCCGACGGAGGGGCCGTGGCGGACCGTGAGCGTGGTCGCGCAGACCTGCGCGATGGCCAACACCGCGAGCACGGCGGCGATCGTGGCCGGCCAGCGTGCTGAGAGCTGGTTGCGGGACCGCGGGTTCAGCGCACGGCTCGTGCACGACGATGGTCGGGTGCTGACCGTCGGGGACTGGCCGGAGCAGTCGTGAGCGCACCCACCCTCGGTCAGGCGCCGCTCTGGTACCTCTCGCGGAGCACCGGCATCGTCAGCTTCGTCCTCGTCACCACCGCGCTGGGACTCGGCCTCGCGTCCACGCAGCGCGCCCTCGCCAGCCCGCGGTGGCCGCGGTTCGCCACGCAGCGACTGCACCGCAACCTGTCGCTGCTGGGGCTCGGCTTCCTCTGCGTGCACATCGTCGCGACCATCACAGACGGGTACGTCGACATCAGCTGGTGGACCGCCTTCGTGCCCGGCGCCTCGCACTACCGGGGCACCTGGGTCGCGCTCGGCACCACCGCCTTCGACGTCATCGTCGCCGTCACCGTCACGAGCCTCTACCGGCTGCGGATGAACGCGACCTACTGGCGCTGGCTGCACTACACCGTGTACGCCGCCTGGCCGCTGGCCTGGCTGCACTTCCTCAAGACCGGCACCGACGCTGCCAACGGCCGCTTCGGCCTCTGGATCGCGATCGCTGCCGCTGCCCTCGTGACCGTCGCGGTGGGAGCCCGTGCCGCCCTGCGCGACGACCCGGCACCGGTGCGAAGCGTCGTCCGATGAGGCTGCTCACCGACTCAGGTCCCACGCACGCCGAGCACGAGACCGCGCACGGTCCGCTCACGTTGCCGCGGCCCGGGCAGCTGCTCGACGCGATCGAGGCAGCCGGCCTGCTCGGCCGAGGCGGCGCCGGTTTCCCCACCGCCCGCAAGATGCGCACCGTCGCAGCCGGCAAGCACCCGGTCGTCCTGGGCAACGCCTGCGAGGGCGAGCCCGCGAGCCGGAAGGACGCGGTGCTGCTGACCCGGCACCCGCACCTGGTGCTCGACGGGCTCGACGTCGCTGCCGCCGCGGTCGGCGCACGGGACCGGCACCTCGCGGTCCACGCCGGGAGTCCGGCCCTGCCGGTGCTGCGCGCCGCCCTCCGGGAACGACGTACGCCTGTCAGGTTGCACGAGGTCCCGCCCACGTACACCGCGTCGGAGGAGTCGGCTCTCGTCTCCTTCATCAACACCGGTACGACGAAGCCGCTGTTCACTCCACCCCGACCCTTCGAGCAGGGCATCGGCCGGCGTCCGACGCTGGTCAACAACGCGGAGACGCTGGCCCACCTCGCCCTCATCGCGCGCCACGGCCCGGCCTGGTTCCGTGAAGTGGGCGACGCCGAGGAGCCGGGAACGCTGCTGCTGACCGTTGACGGGACGGTGGTCGAGGTACCGACCGGGTCGCTGCTGCACGACGTCGTGGCCCTGCCCGGCGCGCAGGCCGTGCTCGTCGGGGGGTACTTCGGCACCTGGCTGTCCGCCGCCCAGGCCCGGGACCTCACGCTCACGCACCGCGACCTGCGCGCTGCCGGCGGTGCGCTCGGCGCGGGGATCGTGCTGACGTTGCCTGCCGGGTCGTGCGGACTCGTCGAGACCGCGCGCGTCGCGGCGTACCTGGCGAACGAGAGCGCCGGTCAGTGCGGGCCTTGCCTCAACGGGCTACCGGCCATCGCTCGCGCAGTCCGCGCGCTCGCCGTCGGGCCCTGGGATGACACGACCATGACTGCGTTGGACCGGTGGCTCGGCGTCGTACCGGGCCGGGGCGCGTGCCGGCATCCCGACGGTGCGGTTCGCTTCGTTCTCAGCGCGTTGTCGGTCTTCGCCGATGACGTCGCCGCGCACCGCGCAGGCCACCCGTGCGCCGGGGCTCGGGCAGCGCCTGTGCTCCCGCTTCCTCGAAGGACGGCGGCATGAGGCTGCGCGTCAACCCCATCGCGTGCGCAGCTCACGGCTTGTGCGCCGAGCTGCTCCCAGAGTGGGTCTCCTTGGACGAGTGGGGGTATCCCGCCGTCGACGAGCAACCGCTGCCGGCGCAGCTCGTCAAGGACGCCAAGCGCGCAGCCGCGGCGTGCCCCACTCTTGCGCTCAAGCTGCTGCACGACTGATGGCACACACTGGTGGTGTGGAGGGGCTGTTCCGGAGCAACGCGACGGCGCGCGACGCCGTGCGACGGCGAGTCCTCGCGCTGACGACCGCAACCGGAGTCACGGGTGTCGCTGCCGTCGGCGGGCTGATGGTGGGACTCGTTCCTGCCGGCGCTGATCAGCATGTCGCGACCCCGGTGGGGACACCGACCGCTGATCCGGCAGCAGCCCTGCTTGCCAAGCAGGCGGCAGCCCGGGAAGCGGCCGCGCAGGAGGCGGCCGCCAACCTGAAGGCAGCCAAGACTGCCGCGGCCCGAGCCGCTGCCAGGGCAGCTGCGGTCGAAGCTGCGCGCAGGGCGGCAGCGGCGCGTGCTGCCGCGGAAGCCGCCGCAGCGGCCCGGGCCCAGCAACAACAACGCCCTGTCGCAACCTCTGGCGGCAGCTGATCTGACTATCCTCCCGGAGATGGACAACCTGGCCGACGAGTTGCAGGCCATTGCCGACCATCCGGAGCCGGACCCCACCGAGGAGTTCCGAGCCGCGGGGCAGCGCCTGGTGGAGGCGTTGCGCGACCAGTTCGCCGACGGACAGGCCGAGTCGCTGTACTCGCTGCAGACCGCCTCCGCCCAGCTGCGCAAGCACACCCAGGCGATCACGTCGGCCACCTCCGCCCTCGTCGGCTCCCTCAAGGACGGCAGCGCCGAGATCAGCAGGGCCGCCGGCGGCAGCTCGAAGCAGCTGGCGGACGTCGTCGGTCAGCACAGTGCGGCCCTCACCAAGGCCGTCGCCGAGCACCAAGCAGCCCTCGCCGCCTCGGTGACGGAGACCGGCCAGGCAGTGACGGAGCACCTCGCGACCCTCCGGTCCGCTCTCGCCGACCACCAGGCGGTGCTGGCCGGTTCGGTGACCGAGTCGAGCACCGCAGTGGGCAAGCACACGGCGTCGCTTCGATCCGCCCTCGCCGAGCACCAAGCGGCGCTCGCGGCCTCGGTGACGGAGTCGAGCACCGCAGTCGGTGAGCACACCACGTCCCTTCGATCCGCCCTCACCGAGCACCAGGCGGCGCTGGCCGGCTCCGTCGACGAGAGCGCCGGCGCGATGGAGCGCACGGTGTCCGGCGCGGTGTCGTCGTTGGCGGAGCTTGTCGAGGACGTCGTCGCGCGGACGACGAGCGAGGTGTCGCAGGCCCTGCACGCGATCCTGTCGGACACTCACGCCTCGATCGGCGAGCAGCTGGCCACCGAGGTCGATGCCGCTAGCGCCGAGCTCCGAGACGCCTCACAGCAGCACGCCCAGGCCATCGCCACTCAGCTGGAGGTGACCAGCAACCACCTCGGCGAGCTGTACGAAGCGGCAGCGAGCCGTGCCGAGAACGCCCGACAGGGCCTCGAGTGGGTTGCGCAGCAGGGGGCCGAGCAGCTCACCGCAGCAGCCGCGTCGTTGGAGCAGCATCGGGCCGCCGGCGAAGCGTCGCTCTCCGCCGTAGGCGAGGCGATGGCTGCCCGGGTGGCCGACGGCCGCGCCGTGCTGGACACGGCCGGCGAAGCGCTTGCCTCCCGTGCCGCGTCGGCGCAGCAGGCTCTCAGCGACACCGCAGAGTCATTGGCTCGCCGGCTGCAGGATGCGGCCGCAAGGGCTCAGGACGACCTCGCCGCCGGTCTCGACTCCGCCGCCTCCGTGCTGCGGGACACGATCGAGGGACTGCTCGCGCAGGCGGCCAGCGCGCGCCGTGAACTCGACGAGGCGATGCTCGCGGCGCGGCAAGCCGCTGAGGAGGAGCTCACCGTCCTGCGCAAGCAGATCCAGGCGGCCGAGCGCCGTGAGGAGTCCGTGGCCGAGCGGCTGCAGCAG
>JBHEMB010000201.1:0-4643 GCA_046262855.1 Mycobacteriales bacterium
CCGCCGAGCAGGACCGCGACCAGCAGCTGGAGCGACACCAGTGGGCTGACGTCGGAGGGCTCGACAAGGCCGAGCAGGATCGCATTGCCGGCGCCCGCGAGGGCGATGATGCCTCCGGTCAGGGCGAGCACCGAGCGCCGGCGCCCCGCGACCGGGATGCCCAGGGTGCGGGCCAGCTCCGGGCCCTCCCTGAGGGCCGCGAGGTCGAGACCGCCGGGCCCGCGCGCCACCCGGAGCAGCGTCCCGACCACCGCCACGCACAGCACCCCCGCGATACCGACGTGGACCACCGGGGTGAGCTCGAGGTCCAGGCCGAAGGTATGGGTGACGAGGTGCGCCGGTGCCGGCCGGGTCAGGCCGTCGACGCCTCCGAACATGTCCGGGTAGGCCAGCAGCAGCCGTTGCACCAACCAGGCGAGCGCCCACGTGGCCAGCGCGAGCGGCGCACCCTCCAGGCGTGCGGCGCCGACGGCGACGAGATAGCCCACCAGGGCACCGACCAGCACCGCGGTACCCACGGCGAGACCGAGCGGCCAGCCCGCACCGCCGGGGCCGAGCAGCGCCGTGCCGTACGCCCCCGCGGCGAGAAAGGCGCCACCCCCCAGCACCGGCAGCCCTGCCCAGCTCACGGCAAGCGAGAGCCCGAGCGCGGCGAGCAGCAGGTACAGCACTTGCGCGACGTCGACGGCCGTCATCTGCGCAGTCCTTGAGGGCGCAACGCGAGCACCAGCACGAGAACGGCGAGGGGGACCACGTCCTGCAGCGCGGCGCCGCCGAGGTGGACGGCGCTCTGCTGCAGCACGCCCACCGTCAGGCCACCGACGAGCGCGCCGCGGAGCGAACCGAGGCCGCCGACCACCGCGGCCGCAACTCCCTCCAGACCGAGCACGACGCCGTCGTCCACGGACACCGCATGGCTCGGTGCGTCGAGCATGCCGGCCAGACCGGCGAGCAGGCCCGCGGTCACGAACGCCAGCAGCAGCACCCTGGCCGGATCGACGCCGCAGAGCGCTGCGGCGTCCGGGTCATCGGCCACGGCACGCAGCGAGCGCCCGAACCTGCCACGCACCAGCAGCATCTCGGCTGCGATGCCGACGGCCAGCCCGAGCACGAGAACGCCGAGGGTGCGCACCGGCAGCGTCGTACCCCCGGGCAGGTGCAGCAGCCCGTCCGCGACCAGTGCGTCGAGGTGCAGCGGGTCGGGCACGGCGTACCCCTGTCCCGGCAGCAGCAGACCCAGGACCGCGCGTAGCAGCAGGCCGGCAGCGACACCGCCCGCGACCCAGCCGAGCGGCTGGTCGCGGTACGGCCGGACCACGACAACCGCGACCAGCCCGGAGAGGACCGCACCCGCCGCGAGCACCAGGAGGGCGAAGCCGACGGAGTCGAGAGTGCCGAGGTCCTGGGCCACGGGCGCACGACCCAGCACGGCCAGCACGCCGGTGAACACGGCAGCGACGACGACGTCACCGTGCGCGAACGGCAGGACCCGTACCGTCCCGGCGACCAGGGTGAAGCCCAGTCCCACCAGGCCGAGGACGGCGCCGGTCGACAGGCCCGCGAGCACGACCTGGAGCAGGACGCCGAGATCCACCCGTCAGCCGAACGGCAGCGGCGACGAGCTCGGGCCGCGGGAGGCGGTCGGCAGCACGGGGCTGTTCCCGCCGAAGGTCACCTTGGCCGTCGCGACGAGCCAGTCGGTGACGCAGGTGTCGCGGGCGACCACCTTGTACACGCCCCGCACGTCGCCGCGGCCGAAAGGCGCATCAGCCTCAGAGGGCTCGGCGTCGCCGCGGCCGAGCGTGAAGCCGGCCTTGTCGACGGTGCTGAGGACGAACAGCACCGACTGCTGCAGCGACAGGGTGCTCGTGAGCCGGACGATCGTGACCTTGTCGGGGCTGGTGGTCGTCGACAGCAGCCTGGATCCGGGCGGCTTCGGGAGGTCGTCCGGCATGGCGGCGGGCCACTGGTAGGGCTTCCCAGGCCGGGTCGGGCAGGGCGTCGGGCTCGGTGTCGGAGCCGGCGCCACGCTGGGCCCACCCGTCGGCCGCGAGGCCGTGCCGCTGGAGCCTGAGCACCCCGAGAGCAGCAGGACGGTGCCGACAGCGACCGGGAGTGCGCACTTCATGTCGAGGTCGAGGATACGGGCCTGGGAGGATGTCTGGTGTGAACTGGAACGCGCCCCGGGCAACGAACCCCCTGAAGGCCGTGGTCGCGCTGCCTGGCTCCAAGTCGCTCACCAACCGCGCGCTGGTGCTCGCCGCCCTCGCAGCCGGTCGCAGCGTCGTGCGCCGGCCGCTGCGCAGCCGGGACACCGAGCTGATGGCTGACGCCCTCCGGGTGCTCGGGGTGGACGTCACGGATGACAGCTAGGACTGGGTGGTGGAAGGCGTTCCCGGGCCTCTGACCCCAGCGGGTACGGCGATCGACGTCGGCAACGCGGGCACCGTTGCTCGCTTCGTGCCTCCCGTTGCAGGTCTCGCGACGGGCTCGGTGACCTTCGACGGCGACCCGCGGGTCAGGGAGCGGCCGCTCGCGCCGTTGCTCTCCGCGCTGGCGTCGTTGGGAGTGTCGCTGTCCTCGGTCGAGCGGCTGCCCACGACCGTGCACGGGTCCGGCTCGGTCCGCGGCGGGACGGTCACGCTCGACGCGTCGCAGAGCTCGCAGTTCGTGAGCGGGTTGCTGCTCGCCGCGCCGCGGTTCGAGGAAGGCGTCGCCGTGCAGCACGTCGGCAGCCGGCTGCCCTCCGTCCCGCACCTCGAGCTGACGGTCGACGCGCTGCGCGCGTCAGGAGCAACGGTGGACGACACCGTTGCCGGGGTCTGGCGGGTCGCGCCCGGTCCGCTCCTCCCCCGGGACGCCGAGGTCGAGCCCGACCTGTCCACCGCGGCCGCGTACCTCGCCGCACCGTTGGTCGCCGGCGGCACCGTCACCGTCCCCGGCTGGCCGCTGGGCACGCGGCAGCCCGGATCGGTGCTGCCCGACCTGCTCGAGCAGATGGGCGGTGTCGTCACCCGGGGCGCCAGCTCCGTGACCGTGTCGGCAGGTGACCGGCTCGTCGGCATCGACGCCGATCTCGCCGACGCGCCCGAGCTCACGATGGTCCTCACGGCGCTCGCCGCCCTCGCCTCGACGCCGTCGCGGTTCCGCGGGGTCGCGCACATCCGGCTGCAGGAGACCGACCGGCTCAAGGCCCTGGCGACCGAGCTGAACGCCGTGGGGGGTGCCGTCACCGAGACCGAGGACGGACTGACCGTCCAGCCGCGCCCGCTGCACGGCGGGGTGATGTCCTCCTACGACGACCACCGGATCGCGATGGCGTGGGCCGTCCTCGGCCTCGCCGTCCCGGGCATCGAGGTCGACGACATCGCGACGACCCGCAAGACCGTGCCGGACTTCGTGGGCTCCTGGACCCGGATGCTGGGGACCTGATGCTGGTGCGCGGGGAGGGGGTGTAGTGCCCCGGGAGCTCGACGAGGACGACGTCCGGGTACGTCCGCCGCGCAGCACCCGCCCGCGCACCAAGTCCCGGCCCGCGCACGACGACGCGGTGCTCGGCGACGTCGTGACGGTGGACCGCGGCCGGTACCGGGTCCGGATCGGTGAGGCCCTCGTGACCGCAGTCCGGGCTCGCGAGCTCGGCCGACGAGGTGTCGTCGTCGGGGACCGCGTCGGGCTTGTCGGCGACGTCTCTGGCCAGCCGGACACCCTGGCCCGGGTCGTCCGCTTCGAGCCGCGGACCTCGCTGCTGCGCAGGTCGCCGGACGACAACGACCCGCTCGAGCGGGCGGTCGTCGCCAATGCCGAGGTGCTCGTCGTCGTGACGGCACTCGCCGACCCGGTGCCGCGGCCGCGGCTCATCGACAGGTGCCTCGTGGCGGCGTACGACGGTGGGCTCACGCCGCTGCTGTCCCTCACCAAGTCGGACCTGGCTCCGGCTTCCGAGCTGCTCGCGCTGTACGAACCGCTCGGGGTCGAAGCGGTCGTCACCGGTCGTGGTTCCGGCGTCGAGGAGCTGCGAGATCGCCTACAGGGCAAGGTTTCTGTGCTGTTCGGTCAGTCCGGCGTCGGCAAGTCGACGCTGGTCAACCAGCTCGTGCCGGACGCCTTCCGCGCTGTCGGAGAGGTGACTGGGGTCGGGAAGGGCCGGCACACGTCTTCGTCCGCGATCGCCCTTGCGCTACCCGGCGGCGGCACCGTCATCGACACCCCAGGAGTGCGCTCGTTCGGCCTGGGGCACGTGACGGCGGCGGGCGTGCTCGCCGCCTTCCCCGACCTCGCACCCGGCGCCGAGGAGTGCCCCGTCCGCTGCGACCACCTCGGCACCTCCTGCCGCCTCGACGCCTGGCTGGCCGAGGAGGGCGAGAACCCCGAGCGCCTCGCCAGCTTCCGCCGCCTGCTCCTGTCCAAAGACGCCCCCGAGGACTAACCCCCCTCCCACCGCTGGCATTCATGCGAGGAGAGAGAGGGGGGTGGGGGGTCAGGGGGCTTCGTGCAGGAGCCACCAGGTGAGGGCGGTCAGCGAGAGACCGTCCTGGACGGCGCCGTCGCGGACCAGCGCCCGGACCTGCTCGACGGGGACCCACTCCACGCGGCTGGCCTCGGAGGGATCGGTCGGCTCCCCCACGTGGGTGGCCCCCTGG
>JBHEMB010000202.1:0-5125 GCA_046262855.1 Mycobacteriales bacterium
CCGTCACAGTGTGCGGCCGCGCCACTGTCACACTCAGCGGCCCGCCACTGTCACACTCAGCGGCCCCGCCACTGTCACACTCAGCGGCCCCGCCACTGTCACACTCAGCGGCCGCGCCACTGTGGCTTTCGCTTCCCCAGGAACGCCGAGATCCCCTCCGACGCGTCCTCGGTCGAGTTGAGCAGCGACAGCTGTGCCTGCATGGCCGCGAGTCCCGCCGGCAGCGAGGACTCCATCGCCGCCTGGAACGCGGCCTTGCCGAGCCGGACCGCGACCGGGGGCTTCGCAGCGAGCGCCGCCACGAGCGCCTCGGTCTCGCCCGGGAGGTCTGTCACGACCCGGCTGATCAGCCCCATCTCGAGGGCCTCGACGGCAGGAACCCGGCGGGCGCTGAGCATCAGCTCCATCGCCCGCTTGGGGCTGACGTGCCGGCCGAGCAGCGCGCTGACCATGAAGGGCCAGATGCCGAGGTCCACCTCGGGCAGGCCGAAGGCCGCCGCCTCCGAGGCGATGACGAGGTCGCAGCCCAGCGCGATCGCGACGCCGCCGGCGAGGCAGAGGCCCTGGACCGCCGCCACGACAGGCACAGGACAGTCCGCCATCGCCAGGACGACCTCGCGGATCCTGCCGCGGCCCTCGTGCACCTCGAGGCCGGTCGCGTCGGGTGCCATCTGGACCAGGTCGGCACCCGAGCAGAAGACCTTGCCCGCACTGGTGATGAGCACGACGCGGGCGTCGCCGGGGTCACGCAGCGCGGCGAGCATCCCGTCGAGGATCTCGGCGTTCAGCGCGTTGCGCTTCTCCTCACGGTCGAGGTGCAGCCGCAGGACGCCGTTGGCGCGTGTCACAGCGAGGTCGGTCACGAACGGGGACACTAGCGAGGTGCTGTTCGCCCTCGTGACGCTGCTGGGGGCACTCGTCCTCGGCTATGCCCGCGGGGGGGACCTCGACCGGCTTGGTCACCTCCCGCTCCGGGCGAAGCGGCTGGTCGTGGCGGCGCTGGTCGTGCAGCTCCTCGGTGCGCTCGCCGGCGGCTGGCGGTACCCCCTCGGGCTGGCGCTGTCCGCGCTGCTGGTCGGTGCCTTCCTGCTGCTCAACCGCGGGGTCCAGGGCACCGGCCTGGTAGCGACCGGCCTGCTCCTCAACGCACTCGTGGTCGGGGTGAACGGCGCGATGCCGGTCAGCGCCGACGCGATGGGACGAGCTCGGCTGTCGACCCAGGACATCCTCAGCGGCACCGACCCCCGGCACGAGCTGCTCGGCCCAGAAACGCACCTCGACCTGCTCGGTGACCGGATCCCCGTCTACCTCCCGTGGCACCCCGAGATCGTCAGCCCCGGGGACGTGCTGGTCGCCGCCGGGCTGGCCGAGCTCGTGGTGCTCGGGATGGGATCGCCGCGGCGGCGCCGCGCGGCTCTGGCAAGATAGCGGGCAGTCGAGAGGAGACACCGATGGCCAAGAAGGGTCGCAAGCGCCGCGCGCGCAAGAAGAACGCTGCCAACCACGGCAAGCGTCCGAACGCCTAGCCCCACCGCTGGTCCAGCGCTGGCCGCCCCTTGCGTCTGCTCGAGCGCCGCGAGCGGAGTCCCTCCGAGCGGACGCAAGGGCAGGTCAGTGATGATCGCGAGCGTCACTTCTTCGCGCGGATCCAGTCGACGGTCTGGGCGAGCCCCTGCTCGAGGCCGACCACCGGCTCCCAGCCCAGCGTCCGGCGGGCCTGGCCGACGTCGAGGGTGATGGCCTGCAGCTCGCCCGTCCGGGCCGGTGCGAACTCTGGCGCGTCGGTGGCACCCACGGCGCCGGCGATGAGGGTGTGCAGCTGCCTGACCGTCGTACCCGTGCCTGACCCGATGTTCAGGCGACGGCCGTCCCCCTTGCCGCCCAGGCAGCGCAGGAACGCGTCGACGACGTCGTCGACGTAGACGTAGTCACGAGTGCTGGTCCCGTCACCGAAGATGCGTGTGGGCCGGCCCTTCGCGAGCGCTCCCGCGAAGATGCTCACGACCCCCGCCTCCCCGTGCGGGTCCTGCCGGGGGCCGTAGACGTTGCCCAGCCGCAGCGAGCAGCCCGGCAGCCCGTGCAGCCGCTGGTAGGCCGCGACGTAGGTCTCGCCGGCGGCTTTGGCGGAGCCGTACGGCGAGGCAGGGTGCACCGTCATGCGCTCCGTCGCCGGGAGCTTCGGCGGTTGCCCGTAGACGGTGCCGCCGCTGCTCGCGAAGACCACCCGAGGCACCCGGTTGCGCACGCAGGCCTCGAGCACGTTGACCGTGCCCAGGACGTTGGTGCGGGTGTCATGCAGGGGATCCTCGACGGACTTGCGGACGTCCATCTGCGCCGCGAGGTGCAGCACGACGTCCGGCTCGTCACGCGCCACGAGCTGCGTGAGGTCGCCGCTCGTGATGTCGAAGCTGTGGAACCCGAACAGCTTGCTCTTGCGCGCCTGCCGGAGGTTCTCCAGCTTCCCGGTGCTCAGGTCGTCGAGACCGGTCACCCGATGCCCGTCGGCGACGAGCCGGTCGACGAGGTGGCTGCCGATGAAGCCCGCTGCACCTGTGACGAGAGCTCTCAAAGCCGGCGCTGCCAACCGGCCCAGGCCGACTCGACCATCTGCCTCAGGTCGTACTTCGCCTGGAAACCAAGGCCTTCCCGGATCCTGTCCACCTTCGCGACGACCCGCGCGGGGTCTCCCGGACGACGTTCGACCACGTCGTACGAGCAGTCCTGTCCCGTGACGTCCGCGATGACGTCGATCACCTCGAGCACGCTCGATCCCTCACCGCGTCCGATGTTGTACGTCGATCCCGGCTGTCCGGCGTCGAGCGCGCGGGCGGCCGCGAGGTGGGCGGCGGCGATGTCGGCGACGTGCACGTAGTCGCGCAGGCACGTCCCGTCCGGCGTCGGGTAGTCGTTCCCGAAGACCCGTGGCCTCTCACCCTTGTGCAGCGCTTGGAACACCAGCGGGATGAGGTTGAACACGCCCGGGTCGCCGAGCTCGGGTGCGGCCGCACCTGCGACGTTGAAGTAGCGCAGGTTCATGACCTGCAGGCCGAATGCCGTGGCGCAGTCGTTCAGCAGCCACTCACCGACGAGCTTCGTCTCCCCGTACGGCGAGAGCGGCGCCTTCGGGGTGTCCTCGGTGACGTACTCGACGTCGGGCATCCCGTAGGTGGCCGCGCTGGACGAGAAGACGAACCTGCCGACGCCGGCGGCGCGGCACTCCTCGAGCAGCGTCAGCAGCCCGTCGACGTTCTCGCGGTAGTAGTGCAGCGGCTCCACGACGGACTCGCCGACCTGCTTCTTGGCCGCGATGTGCACGACGCCGGTGACGCCCTCCAGGGCCGTGCGGACCGTCTCGCGGTCGAGGACCGAGCCCTCGACGAAGCGGGCCTGAGGGTCGACGCGTTCTCGGTCGCCGGTGCTCAGGTCGTCGAGTGCGACGACCTGCTGGCCGTCGGCGACCATCGCGCGGACGACGTGCGTCCCGATGTATCCGGCACCGCCTGTGACCAGCCAGCTCATGGCGACGACCCTAGTCGGGAGGCGTCCCGCCGTACCCGCTGTTGCGGCTGCCCCACCGGGGCGTGCGCCTTGTCCACCTCGGCGGACGCAGCCGAGCTAGTCGGCTCGGTACTCGACCTGCTCGAACTGGATGCGGACCTGCTGGATCTTCATGAGCACCCGGTCGCGGAGCTCGGCGGGTGCCTGCTCGGCGCAGGAGCGCGCTACCAGGGCCTTCACGGCCTGCTCGAGGCCGTACTTGCGCAGGCACGGCGCGCACTCGTCGAGATGGATCCGGATGTGGTCGGAGTCCTCGGGCTCGGCCTCCTGGTCGAGGTAGAGGTAGACCTTCTCCAGGACCTCCTCGCACGGGGTCTCGTGAGGATCGCCGCAGCTCACTGTCCCGCCTCCCCGCCAACGGCTGAGTCCGCCTTGACCAGCCCGCGCTCCACCGCGTAGTCCGCGAGGAGCGTCTTCAACCCACGCCGACCGCGGTGCAGGCGCGACATGACCGTGCCGATCGGAGTGCCCATGATCTCCGCGATCTCCTTGTAGGAGAATCCCTCGACGTCGGCGAGGTAGACCGCCATGCGGAAGTCCTCGGGAAGCTGCTGCAGGGCTTCCTTGACGTCGGAGTCGGGAAGGTGGTCGAGCGCCTCCATCTCGGCGCTGCGCAGGCCCGTCGAGGTGTGCGCCTCCGCCGCCGCGAGCTGCCAGTCCTCGATCTGCTCGGTCGGCGACTGCTGCGGCTGGCGCTGCTTCTTGCGGTAGCTGTTGATGAACGTGTTCGTGAGGATCCGGTAGAGCCAGGCCTTGAGGTTGGTGCCCTCTTGGAACTGGTGGAACGCCGAGTACGCCTTCGCGAACGTCTCCTGCACGAGGTCCTCGGCGTCGGCCGGGTTGCGGGTCATCCGCAGGCCCGCGGAGTACAGCTGGTCGAGGAACGGCAACGCGTCGCGCTCAAAGCGCGCGCTCCGCTGCTCCGGGGTCTCCTCGGTCACAGAGGGGGACGCTACAGGGTCGTACGGGAGGAGATCTGCGCCACCCGTGAACGGGGCGAACGCCCGGGCATCGGGGGGGCAACAGGCGCGTGACATCAGGATCCTTCCGGGGTGTCTCGCCAGCCACAACACCCGGCCGCGCGCTTGTAGTCCCGCGTAGGCTGGCCCCATGCAGCACGAGAGGCACGCCGGCCCCCCGGGCACCGGGCACCACCCGGCTGTGGAGCAGTACCTCGAGACGATCCTGGAGCTCGAGGAGTCTGGGATCGTCCCGATGCGTGCCCGGCTGGTGGACCGGCTGGGCGTCAGCGCCCCCGCCGTGAGCGAGACGGTGAAGCGGCTCGAGCGCGAGGGCTACCTCACGCTCGACGACGAGCGGGTGCTCCATCTGACGGAGACCGGGCGCGAGTACGCCACCTCCGTGCTGCGCCGGCACCGGCTCGCCGAGCTGCTGCTCGTCGACGTACTGAAGGTCCCGTGGAGCCAGGTGCACGAGGAGGCCTGCCGCCTCGAGCACGCCATCAGCGACAACCTCGAGCAGCACCTGGTGAAGCTGCTCGGCGACCCTGGCATGTGCCCCCACGGCAACCCCATCCCTGGATCGTCCAACACGGTCGACCCCGGTC
>JBHEMB010000203.1:0-4529 GCA_046262855.1 Mycobacteriales bacterium
CCCCGTGGCCCTGATCGTCGGGTCAGGGCTCGGCGTCCTCGTTGAGTGGGCCCTGGTCGCGCGGCTGCGGCGCCGCACCCGCAACGGCGTGTCGCTGCTCCTGCTCAGCGTCGGCATCGGCCAGCTGCTGCTGGCGCTGACCTACGTGCCGATGCTCGGGCCGCCACAGGCCGTGGTGTCGGAGCGCGGGTACCCGGAAGCCTTCGACGCGCACGTCACGGTGGGCAACGTCGTCCTCGACGGCGCCGCGATCCTCACCTGCGTCCTCGCCCCGGCGGTCATCCTCGGCCTGACCGGTTTCCTCGCGTTGACGAGAACCGGCAAGAAGGTCCGCGCGGCGGCCAGCAACCCGGATGCCGCGAGGCTGGCAGGCATCTCCACAAGCCGTGTCTCGCTGCTGATGTGGGGGATCGCGGGCGGGCTGTCGACGATCACGGCCGTGCTGCAGGCCCCGGCGCAGGGGACGTTCAACGCGGCGACCCTCGGTCCGACGCTGCTGCTCCTCGCCCTCGGCGCCGCGGCCTTCGGAGCCTTCACCTCGATCCCGCTCACGCTGGCCGGAGGAGTGGCGCTGGGCCTCGTCCAGCAGGTCACTCTCGAGCTCACCGGCCGCCAGGGTGACGCCCAGCTCGTCTTGCTGCTGACGATCCTCGCCGCCGTGCTCGTGCGAGGTCGCGCCATCGGCGCTGCCTTCGATGTGGGGGCGAATGCCCCCCACCCCAGCAGGGTGCCGGTGCCGGCGATCCTGACGGGGCACTGGACGGTGACCCGGCGCAGCCAGATCGCTTGCGCGACAAGTCTTTTCGTCGCCGTGCTGCTGCCGTTCCTACCCGGCTTCCGGGCCGAGTCGCACCGCTTCGAACTCGCCCTGATCACGTGCTACGCCCTGGTCGCGCTGTCGCTGTGCCTGCTCGTGGGATGGACTGGACAGGTCAGCTTGGGGCACTTCGCGCTGGTCGGAGTCGGAGCCTTCGTCACGGCCCGGCTCGCCGACGAGCACGTGTCGCTCCTCGTCGTCCTGGCGGTTGCGGGCGCTGCAGGTGCGATCGCGATGGTGGTCGTCGGCCTGCCCGCCCTGCGGGTGCCTGGACTGAGCCTGGCCGTCACGACGCTCGGGCTGGCTGTCATCGCGCCGGGCTGGTTGTTCCGCCAGTCATGGCTCGGGTCGCAGGACTCGTTCGGCATCACCCTGGACCTGCCTGCGCCCCTCAAGGGCCTTCCGGCGCCCACCACACAGCGCGGCGTGTACTTCCTCGGGCTCGCCCTCGTCGCCGTCACGATCGCTTTCCTGACCGCGATCCGGACCACCGCCCTGGGCCGTTCGCTGCTGGCGGTCCGCGACAACGAGACGGCGGCGGCCGCGTTCGGGCTCACGCCGGCCACCACCAAGACGGCCGCCCTGGCGCTGTCCGGCTTCATCGCCGGGACGGCGGGCGTGGTGTGGGCCGGCGCGTGGCACGCGGTGGCGCCGACCCAGTTCACGTCGGACCTCTCGCTGCTGCTGCTTGCGGCGCCTGTCATCGGCGGGATCGCGTCCCTCTGGGGCTCGACTGCTGCCACGACCGTGCTGTTCTCCCTGACGTTCTTCCTGAGCCCGCGGCTGGCGGGGCTGTTCGGGGACTTCGGCAAGCAGGTCGGCGTGCAGCTGGCCCTCGCCGGGCTCGGCGTGGTGGGGACGCTGCTGCTCTACCCGACCGGGATGGCCGGCGTCGGCCAGCGTGCCTACGCCCGCTTCCTCGCGGCGCTCGCGGTCGCTAAGGAGCGGCTCGAGGCTGACGCAACGCCCTACCGGGACACCCCGCTCGTCGTCGAGGACGCCCACGTCGCGTTCGGCGGTGTGCGCGCACTCCAGGGAGCGTCCATCCGTGTCGGGAAGGGCGAGATCGTCGGGCTGATCGGCCCCAACGGCGCCGGGAAGTCGACACTGATGAACGTCGTCTCCGGCACCGTCCGGGCAGACTCCGCGTCCGTCCGGGTCTACGGCACCGAGCTCATCGGACTGGCCCGCGAGCACCGCGCTGCGGTCGGCGTCGCCCGCAGCTTCCAGGACGCATCCTTGTTCGCTGGGCTCACGGTGCGCGAGGTGCTGCAGGTCGCCGCTGACCGGCGGAACCGCACGGGCCTGCTGTCGCAGGCGCTCCGGCTGCCCTGGTCGCGCGCTGCGGAGTCGGCGTCGCGCCGCGAGGCGGACGAGGTGATCGAGCGGCTCGGGCTGCAGGCCTGGGCGGACACCCCGGCCGGGGAGCTCTCGACCGGCACCCGACGCATCTGCGACCTGGCCGCGCAGGCGGTCGCCCGTCCCGCCGTACTGCTTCTCGACGAGCCGACAGCGGGTGTTGCGCAACGGGACGCGGAGGCGTTCGGCCCGCTGCTGCGTCGGCTGCGCGACGAGCTGGACTGCTCGATCCTCGTCATCGAGCACGACATGGCCCTGCTGATGGGGCTCTGCGACCGCCTCTACGCGATGGACGGGGGCACTGTGCTCGCCGAGGGCACCCCGGAGCAGGTGCGCAACGACCCGCGCGTCATCGCGTCCTACCTCGGCACCAGCGGCGCTGCCATCGACCGTTCCGGCACAGCGACCACGGTCACCACGGGCCCGAGACGTCGGCGCGCCTCGCGTCAGCTCATCGCCCAGGAGGACACATGACACCGTTCCTGCAGTTCCGGATGTGGGCCCGTCGCGCACCCGGCGCGGAGCGACTGCTCGTCGCCGGCCTGTTAGCAGCCCTCGTCGGCCTGCTCGGGTGGGCGCTCGTCCCGGTCGGTGCGGCCGGCGGCACGCCGGTGTCGTCGGTCGGGGAGGGGTCGGGCGGCCCGACGGGCGAGGCCGCACCCTCCGGGTCCTCATCGTCGGTGCGGCCTGGCATGCCGTCGACGAAGGCTGGCACGACCGGCACCGCGACCGGTGCCAGGCCGGGCGGTACGCCGAAGGGCGTGGGCGCCGGGTCGGTTCCCCTCGGGCCGAGCGTCACTTCGAACCGTCCCCAGGTCACCGGGCCTGGCCCCTGCGCGCCCTCGGGGAGCACCGATCAAGGCGCGACCGGCAGCGAGGTCCACATCGACGTCGTGGTCGCCGACCTGGCGGGTCAGGCCGGCAACTCCCTCGTCGGGATCCCGAGCGCTGCCGAGCAGCAGGAGATCTACACCGCCGCGATCGACGGCGTGAACAAGGAGGGCGGCATCCGCTGCCGCAAGCTCGTCCCGAAGTTCTACAAGGCGAACCCGCTGGACCAGTCGTCCCTTGAGGCCATCTGCCTCGACATCGTGTCCGACAAGCCCTTCGCCGTGCTCGACACCGGTCTGAGCAGCCCGGTCGGATCGCCTGCGCCGCGAGACTGCCCGGCCGCGCACAAGATCCCGACCTTCGACTCGGCATCGCTCGGCCAGGCCGAGGTGGACAAGTTCGCGCCCTACCTGTTCTCGTACTACCCGGCCGCCGAGAAGACCGTGCACGACGCGATCCTCGCCTCGCAGGCGCTGGGGTTCTTCAAGGGCGCCGCGGTGGTCGGCGTCCTCATGCAGCAGTGCAACCCGCACCTCAACACCATCAGCCTGCGGGACCTCGCCGCCCTCGGCTTCACCGGCAAGAAGCTGAAGACGTTCGACTTCGGCTGTCCCAACGGCATTCCCGCGCCGCAAGACGTGCAGAGCGCAGTGCTGCAGTTCCGCAACGCCGGCGTCACGCACGTCTTCGACGATGCCGGGGTCTACGAGAGCTACTTCTCCAGGCAGGCGGCGGCGCAGGGGTACAAGCCGCGGTACTCCGTGGGCGACCAGGGGACGATCGCGCTCTGGAACAACCCGAACTTCGGCCCCGACCCTCGCAACTTCGACGGTGGGCTCGCCATCACGGGCACCCGCTACGGGGAGGAGGGGACGCCGGGGTCGAAGAAGACCGCCCAGAGCCTTCGATGTGACAGGGCCATGAGGGCCAAGGGGCTGCCCACCACCTGGGACTCGCCCGACGGATTCTCCGGCGTGGCCTGTGCCGAGCGCTACATGTTGGTGCATGCCGGGAACAGCGGCCCGACCCTGCGCCGTGACCAGCTGGCAGCGGGCCTCGCCGCCCTCGGCACCGTCGATCTTCCCTACCCCGCGGGTCCTGCTGCGTTCGGCTCGCAGCGCGGCCAGATCGGCGGTGGCTTCTGGCGCGCGGCCACCTTCCACCAGGCATGCAAATGCTTCCAGGTGTCGCGCACCCAGTTCACGCCGGACTTCCGGTGAGCGCCTCCCTCGACGTCGAGGACGTGCGCTTCTCCTACGGCCCCGTACAGGTGCTCTTCGGTATCGACCTGCACGTCGCAGCCGGAGAGCGACTCGCTCTCGTCGGCACGAACGGCGCGGGGAAGTCGACCCTGTTGTCTGTGGTCGCAGGTCTGCGGTCTGCGAGCAGCGGACGGGTTCGGCTCGACGGCGCCGACATCAGCGGCGTCCCGGCCGAGCGTCTGGTGCAGCGCGGCCTCGTGCTCGTCCAAGGCGGACGCGGAGTGTTCGGAGACCTGACGGTCAGGGACAACGTGGAGATC
>JBHEMB010000204.1:0-4061 GCA_046262855.1 Mycobacteriales bacterium
GGAGCCGGTGGATGACGACGTTCAGGAAGCTGCCGACGACTGCGCCGAGCACGGCTATCAGGAGGATCCCGGCGACCATGCGGCGAGGAGGTTAGGTCAGCAGCCGGAGGTCGGGTCGCTCGTGGTGGGAGCGTGGCGGCACTCGCGCCAGGCGGTGCGCTGGTAGAGGATCGAGGTCGTGGATGACGTCAGGCTCGAAAGGGTGTTGCCCCAGTCGAACGCCATCGTGTTCTTCATGATCACCTTGTTCGCGTTGACGCCGCCGTTGATCGTCGCCTGGTTCTTGAAGAGGACCGTGGCGCGCGGGGCATGGATCGCCATGTTGAGCTCGGCGGCGTTCTTGAACTCGATCGCGTTCCTCCCGGCGGGGTCCGCGCCGTAGACGTACAGCTGCAGGTCCTCCGGATTGCCGGGATTGACGAAGTTGTTCTGCGCGTCCACGTATCCCGTGCCCGTGCGGCAGCCGGAAGTGCTCCCTCGCTCGGGTGAGTCGATGAAGATCCGCGCCTTCGCGCCCGCCGCCAGCACGATCTGGGCGTTGCTGCCGATGGTCAGGCTGCACAAGTTGTAGGTGCCCCCCCGTAGCGTCAGCGTGCCCTTGGTGAGATTGAGCTCGCGGTAGGTGCTGTCGTAGCTGAAGGTCGCGCCGCTGGAAACCGTCCACGCGCCGTTGTCGTTGACGGCAGCCGTGTTCCCGATCTCGACGGGAGAGAGGACGAAGCCACCCTGGTCGGGCCCGCGCTGCACGACGGTCCCGATCGACGAGTTGCCCACCTGGAGCGAGCCGGTCGAGGCGAGCTCGAGCTTGGTGATAGTGCTCCCGTTGCCCAGCTTGATCAAGCCGTTCGAGGCGATCGTGCCGTTCACCTGGGCGGCGTTGACCACCTCGCAGCTCGTCAGGCAGATGATCCCCGGCACGGGGAATATCGGCTTGCCCTTGAAGAGCACCACGCGCGCCTGCGTACGGCGAGTGACGCCGTTCACCGTTCCCGTGCCGGTGATGCAGCGCGGGGTGAGCGCGAAGGTGGAGTCGGCGGGGTCATAGGTGATCGGATATCCGGCGCACTTGCCCGGGAAGAGCACCGGCGTCAACACCGTCGTCATGTGGTACTGCCACGTCGCGCCGTCGGCGAGCTGGCCCGAGTCGGTGCAGCCATTCGCAACGACGGGCAGCGAGACCACATTGGTCACGCACTGCCCGTCGAGCGGGGCCAGGTTGTTGATCCGGTAGGTGGCTATCTGGAGGGCCGTCTCCGCCGCCTGGAACGCCCGCTTGGAGTTGCGGTCGGTGTTGGAGCTGCCGGAGACTTGGATCGCGCTCGCGAAGGCGTAGGCGGAGATGAGCGACATCACCGCGAGCACCATCAGCGCCACCGGAAGCGCCAGGCCGCGCTCCTGCGCTGCGATGCCGCGCGCCCGCATGTCAGCTGCCCGCCTCGTTGAACTGGACGAAGGTGGGGTAGGTCGGGTGGTCGTAGATCACCGCGATGTCGGCTCCCGAGGAGCTGGCCGGCCAGATCCGCACCCCCAGCCGGCTTCCGGCCGGGATCGTGTAGGAGCTCGTGCGGTACTGGAAGGGGAAGGAGACGCGCGTGGGCTGCGTGGGCCAGCTGCTGAGCGAGTAGGAGGCGCGGCCGATCTCGGTGGGCGGCAGCGAGATCAGGTTGAGCAGGCTCCCGGGCACCTTGTAGACGGCGATGCAGAGCGTGACCGCCGCGTTCACGTTGCCGACGGTGTGGGTGTAGAGCGTCATGCCGGCCGTGCCGGTTACTGCGTGCGCCGTCGTCTCGGCCGGGTCGACCCAGAAGCCGCCCTTCGTGTTGTCGCTCGCCGTCGGCGTTCCGGAGCAGGTCGTGTCCCGGCGCAGCACCCGGCCCCCCGTATAGGTGGCGGACACGTCGGTGGAGTACTTGAAGAGCGAGGGGACGAGGCCGTCCACGAGCGGGGGCGGGTCGGTCCCCAGCAGGTCGGGCATCGGGCATCCCACGCCGAGGGTCGAGCAGAGGAGGTTGGGCGTGCACAGGATCGGCAGCAGCGGATTGGGGCAGACGCCGGTCGGCGCGAGCGTGCCATGGGTGCCGTGGTTCCCGGAGATGGCCTGGCGGACATCCGAGCTGGCCGGGGTATCGGTCAAGAACAGCGAGCGCACCGTGTCGGCGAGCTTGTTGACGCACGCGCTCGGCGTGCCGGCGCTGTTCAGGCATTCCGTGACGGGGGCCGTGACGGCGTCGACCGGGCCGTCGTCGGGGTCGCTGATCAGGGCCGAGAACCACACCGGCTTGAGCGGATTGCGGAGGCCCGTGATCGTGACCACGACGGTCACGCGCTTGTAGTTGCGGCTGTTCGGGCAGAGGGGCGAGAGCACCAGCCCGGCGCAGGCGGCGTCGTCGGCCCACGTCACGAACCGGTACACGGTGCCGGAGAAGCGGCCGTCGCTCCAGCTCGTCGGGCCGAGGTCCACCGCACCGGTCGTCGCCGTAACGAGCGGCTCGGACTTCGAGTCGTCTTTGCGGTCCCACTTGAACCTGGGCTCGGTGCCGGAGACGACCCGGGCCGCAAGCGGGTCGCCGCTGAGGGCGAAGCTCGTGCTGCTCGGGTGCGCGACCTGCTTGAAGCCGAGGGCCTGGATCCGCTCGACCTCCCGCTCGGCGCGATGGACCGCCGCCTCCTTGACCTCGGACTGGTCGGTGAGCTTGCGCGATGCGTCGATCGTGCCGGCGAACGAGAGGATGCCCACCGTGATCAGGAGCACCGCGACCATCAGCTCGATCATCCCTATCCCCTCCTCCTCGCGGACAACCCGAGCGCAGGCGACGGAGAGGGGCCGTGGAGTCCGCATGGGTCCCTCATCGGCGTGCTCCCCGAAACGTGGTACGCGGGAATCCTGGGATGGGCCGTTCGTCCAGCGGGCCGGGCCGGCCGGCGCGCGGCGGTCAGCCAATGATCTCGCGCCAGGTGTTCTGCACGATGCCCGCGGTCCCGATCGAGTGGACCTTCTCGAAGGCGGCGACGCTGAACTGGACGTTCAGCCCGCTCGAGCCCGCCTCGAGGCCGCCACCCCCGTCGATGACCACACCGCCGCGGACCAGCGCGGTTCCCCCGGTGGTCACGAGCGTCCCCGAGGATCGCTGCTGGTTCGGCATGTAGATCAGCCCCTCGAAGCTGATGCTGCCGAGCAGCTTGAGGGTTCCCGACTTGATGATGAGCACGCCCGGGCTCCCAGGGGTGTTGCAGCACCTCGCGGCGCCCGCTGCGGCCGGCGCGCTGTTGTTGTAGGTGCAGTCGCCGCTCTCGACCACCACAACGGCGCCGTTGGGGTCGCTCGGGCAGCCCGTGTAGTACGTGCCGCTCGCCTTCGCGTTGTCCTCGAGGGCCTGCAGGTCGTCCGCGCTGATCGCCGGATCGCTCGAATACCCGAGCGTGTAGGACCCCGCGGGCGAGAGCTGGCCCTTGGAGGTGCTGTATCCGAGGCAGCTCGGCGACGAGGGCGGCAGATAGCAGCGCACGCCCACGCCGAGCGAGCCGCTCGCGTCCACGATCACCTTGTTCCCCTGGTTCGTGGTGCGGAAGAAGCCGGCGGTGATCGAGTAGCGGGGAAACGCCACGGGCCTGTCCTCGACCCTGATCAGGGCGACGAGCGAGCGCGTCTTGCCGCGCACCACCGCGGTCGACCTCACCCACAGCTGCTTGTCCCCGTTGGCGTCGTAGCGAGGGGCGCCCGCCGCCGTCGAGGGGTCGTAGAAGGTCCCGCCCGTGTTGTCGCGCACGGTCGTCGTCCAGCTCGGCAGCGAGGGGCCGTAGTCGGGGTGCGACGCCGCGTCGTAGCTGCGCGCGATGGCCTGCACGTCCGGGCACAGGGCCGATGCGGGCACCGCCGGGCACTGGGCCGGGAACGGCGCGCCGGCCGTGCCGGTGCCGAGCCGGCCCAGCACGAAGGTCTGGGCGTTCAGGACCGCCTCGGTCAGGTTGAAGGAGGACTCGCGCACGCGCTCTCCCCCGGACACGCGCGTCTGGGTGTCGACGGTGCCCATCGCCGCAAGGCCCAGCACGAGCATCAGCAC
>JBHEMB010000205.1:0-4181 GCA_046262855.1 Mycobacteriales bacterium
GATCTGAGTGCTGTGGCTGAACTCCAGCTGCGTCAGCTTGTCGAACGAGAAGGTGCCGGGTCCCTGCCGGGTCGACGCGACGTAGAGGCCGATGACCGCGGCGAGCATGAGCAGCCCGCCCGCGAGGCTGTAGAGGAGGAACTTCACCGCCGCGTACGAGCGGCGAGGCCCGCCGTAGCTCCCGATGAGGAAGTACATCGGGATGAGCATCGCCTCGAAGAACACGTAGAACAGGAACACGTCGGTCGCCGCGAACACGCCGACCATGAAGCTCTCGAGGATGAGGATCAGGGCGAAGAACGACTTCACGCTCTTCTGCGGCGTCAGCCGGGCATCCGGTCCCTCGACGTCGAGGAGCTCCTCGACCGTGTCCCAGCTGGCGAGCAGGACCAACGGGACGAGCAGCGCGGCGAGGGCGATCAGCACGAGCGCGATCCCGTCGGCACCCACGGAGTAGGTCACGCCGAGCGCCTTGATCCACTCGTGGTGCTGCTCGAACTGGAAGCGCGGACCGGCGTTGTCGAACTGCACGCAGGCGACGGCCGTGAGCACCAGGGTCAGCAGCGACACGGCGAACGCCAGCTGCTTGGCACGCAGGTCGGATCCCTTGGGCAGCAGCGAGACCAGCAGCGCACCCACGGCGGGAACGACGAGAAGGATCGTCATCCAGGGCGTGTTCATGCCGGGGTCCCCGCGGGACCGTGAGCGAACCGAGCGGTGTCGTGGGGAGTGGTCACTGTCCGAGCCTCACTGCGAGCAGGGCGACCACGACAAGCACGGCGCCACCGAACATGGACAGCGCGTAGGAGCGCACGAAACCGGTCTGCAGCCGACGGAGCCGCCCCGAGCCGCCCCCGATGCCGGCAGCCAGCGCGCTGATGGCGCCGTCGATGCCGCGGTTGTCGATGAAGACGAGGAACCGGGTGAGGTACTGGCCCGGACGCATGAGCAGCGACTCGTTGATCGCGTCGAAGTAGAGGTTCTTGCGGGCTGCGACGGTGAAGGGCGTGACCGCCACGGGAGGCGTCACCGGCACCGGCCGGGTGGCGTAGACCACGAAGGCGAAGACCGCACCGATGAGCACCATGGCGAGGGTGGCACCCCCGATGACCCAGGCGTTCACCTCGCGGTTGATGATCTCCTCACCGACCACCGGGCTGAGCCAGTCCTGCAGGCCGTGCGTCGGGCCGAGCAGCGCTCCCGCGACGGCGGAACCCACGGCGAGCAGCACCATCGGGACCACCATCACCCAGGGCGACTCGTGTGGGTGCTGGCCGTCTGTCCAGCGCTTGTCCCCGAAGAAGGTCATCGACCACAGGCGCGTCATGTAGAAGGCCGTGATGCCGGCACCGAGCAGTGCGACGACGCCGAGCACCGTCCCGCGGGTGCCCCCCATGGCGAACGCCGCCTCGACGATCTTGTCCTTGCTGAAGAAGCCGGCGAACGGCGGGATGCCGAGGATCGCGAGCCAGCCCACCGTCAGGCAGCCGAACGTCCACGGCATGGCCTTGCGCAAGCCGCCGTAGCGCCGCATGTCGACCTGGTCCTCCATGCCATGCATCACCGAGCCGGCCGAGAGGAACATGCAGGCCTTGAAGAAGCCGTGCGTCAGCAGGTGCAGGATGGCGAACGCACCGGCGCCGGGGATGCCGACGGCGAGGAACATGTAGCCGATCTGGCTCACTGTCGAGTAGGCCAGGACCTTCTTGATGTCGTCGTACGCGCAGCCGATCAGGCAGCCGATGACGAGCGTCACCGCGCCGATGATCGTGACCACCGTCTGGGCGTCCGGCGAGGCCTCGAAGATGGGGGTGGACCGGGCGATGAGGTACACGCCGGCGGTGACCATGGTCGCGGCGTGGATGAGGGCCGACACCGGCGTCGGCCCCTCCATCGCGTCCGGGAGCCAGGTCTGCAGGGGGAACTGGCCGGACTTCCCGCAAGCGCCGAGCAGCAGCAGCAGGCCGATCGCCGTCGCCGTACCACCGTGCAGCCCGGAGCCGAAGACGCCCTCGTAGCTCGTGGTGCCGACGGAAGCGAACATCAGCATGATGGCCAGGGACAGGCCGACGTCGCCGACGCGGTTCGCGATGAAGGCCTTCTTGGCGGCGGTGGCCGCTTCCGGCTTGTAGTACCAGAACGCGATGAGCAGGTACGACGCGAGCCCGACGCCCTCCCACCCGACGTAGAGCGACAGGAAGCTGTTGCCGAGGACCAGCAGCAGCATCGCCGCGACGAACAGGTTGAGGTAGGCGAAGAACACGTGCTTGCGGGGGTCGTGCTCCATGTAGCCGAGCGAGTACACGTGGATGAGGAAGCCCACGCCCGTGATGAGCAGCACGAAGGTGGCGCTCAGCGGGTCGAAGAGCAGCCCGGCGTCCACCTTGAACCCACCGACGGGGATCCAGCTGAACAGGTGCAGGTCCTGCGAGCGCTCGGCGGTCGGGTGGCCCTTCAACGAGAAGAACGCGACCACGCCGTACAGGAAGGCTGCACCCGTCGTCGCGCACGCGAGGTAGGGCCCCCACGTCTTGGACCGGCTGCCGGAAAGCAGCAGGATCGCCGCACCGGCAGCCGGCAGCGCCAGCAGCAGCCAGAGCGCAGAGAGCGCGCCAGTGGCCGGAACGTACTGGACCGAGGTCACGTGAAGGGCCCCTAGTACTTGAGGAGGTTGGCGTCGTCGACCGAGGCCGAGCGGCGGGTGCGGAAGATGCTCATGATGATCGCGAGGCCGACGACGACCTCCGCGGCGGCGACGACCATGACGAAGAACGCCATGATCTGACCGTCCAGCGCGCCCCTCTGGCGACTGAACGTCACCAGCGTCAGGTTGACCGAGTTCAGCATCAGCTCGATCGACATGAAGACGAGGATCGCGTTGCGGCGCAGCAGCACACCGAGCGCACCGATCGTGAACAGCAGGGCGGCGAGGAACAGGTAGTGGTCGGGACTCACTGCTCCACCTCGTCCCTCTCGCGCTCGAGCAGCGTCGGCGCGAGGCTGTCCTCGCTCACCGAGCCGTCCGGCAGCAGCGCGCCCCGGGCGATCGAGTCACCGGCGGCGAAGACGCCCGGGCCCGGGAGCGGGAACGGGTGGTCGGAGGCGAAGCGGGCCCGCGACAGCTCCTTCTGCGTCAGCCGTGGCACGACCCGCTCCTTGTGGGCAAGCACCATCGCCCCGAGGGCGGCGGTGATGAGCAGCGCAGAGGTGACCTCGAAGGCGAAGACGTACTTCGTGAAGAGCAGCTTCGCGATGCCGACGACGTTGCCGTCCTGGTTCGCGTCGGCGAGCCCCTTGCTGTCGTCGGCGACCGCGCCGCCGAGGGTGAACAGGACCAGCGTCGCGAGCCCTAGGCCGAGCAGGATCGCCCAGATGCGCTGGCCACGCAGCGTCTCGACGAGCGAGTCGCTGCTGTCGACGCCCACGAGCATCAGGACGAACAGGAACAGCATGAGAATGGCGCCGGTGTAGACGATCACCTGCACGGCCGCCAGGAACGGCGCGTCCTGCAGGGCGTAGAGCCCGGCGAGGCTCATCATCACGGCGGCGAGGAAGAGGGCGCAGTGCACCGCGTTCTTCGCGAGGATCATGCCGAGTGCGGCGAGCACGGCGATGGGTGCCAGCACCCAGAAGCCGACGGCTTCGCCAGTGTTGGAGGCACCCAACAAGGAAGCACTGTTGGAGGCAGCCAACCAGGAGGCGGCACTGTTGGAGGCAGCGAGGAAGGTGCTCACTTGGCACCTCCGAGGTAGTAGTCCTTGTCGGTGCTGCCGAGGCGCATCGGGTGCGGTGGCTGCTCCATCCCCGGCAGCAGCGGGGCGAGCAGGTCCTCCTTGGTGAAGATCAGCACCTGGCGGTTGTCGTTGGCCAGCTCGTGCTCGGTGGTCATGGTGAGCGAGCGGGTCGGACACGCCTCGATGCACAGGCCACAGCCGATGCAGCGCAGGTAGTTGATCTGGTAGTCAGCGCCGTACCGCTCGCCCGGCGAGTACCGCGCTTCCTCGGTGTTGTCACCGCCCTCGACGAAGATCGCGTCCGCCGGGCAGGCCCACGCGCACAGCTCGCAGCCGACGCACTTCTCCAGGCCGTCCGGGTGCCGGTTCAGCTGGTGCCTGCCGTGGTAGCGCGGCGCGGCCGGGGCGCCGGCCTCCGGGTACTCCTCGGTGGCGACCTTCTTGAAC
>JBHEMB010000206.1:0-2696 GCA_046262855.1 Mycobacteriales bacterium
TTCGTCGGCAGCGCCCAGTCGGCCGCCTTGCACTTCCACAGCACGGCGTGCGCGTCCCCGCCGCCAGCGGATGCGGGCACCTCCACGCCGAGGACCCGGAACTCGAACTTGAAGTACTTGCCGGCGTCGGTGTTCTTCACCGAGTACGTGGAGGTCTGGTTGGGCGTGACGCCCGCGTCGGTGACCGTGCCGCCAGCGAGCTGGACCAGCACGTCGAGCGACGCCTTAGCCCATGTTGCCGCACACCCCATCTTGCGCAGCTTGGAGGCGTTGGCGATGATGGCGTTGTCGCCAAACAGCTCCTTGTAGAGCGTGTCCGGGTTGAGGGCCACGTCGTGGACGCCGGGCAGGTCGAGGCGTGCCCCGTACGTCGGGTTGGCGCCGGTGTCGGTCAGCAGCGGGTAGATGCCCGCCTGGTCGACCGAGAAGATGGGAGTGACATGGGTGAGGGGCATGGTGCTCCTTTGCTCAGCGCCGGGCTCCGGCGCAGCGGGTGAATCCGACGCGGAGAACTGCGCGCCCGCGCGTCGTCGGGCAGGTCGCCGGCGAACCGGCTACTTCTTGTCGAGGACCTCAGCGCCGTCGAGGCGACCGACGATGCTCGCCACGGCCTCTGGCGCCATGGTGATGGTGTGGTCGGTGACGGTGTAGGTCACCGACGATGTGCCGTCGGAGACGGTGATCTCCCCATCGCGCTGGGGCACGCGCACGGCGACGGTCGAGGACTTGGGCATGGAGGGCTCCCTGTCGGGTCAGGACATACCGGGCACGGTGCGTCGGTAGACGGCGGCAGCGGTGGGGGTGAGTCGGGCTGCGGCGCGGTGCATGGCCGGGCGCACGAAGGGCTGGGCCGACATGTGCGAGGTCCCGTACTCGTTCTCGACCGCGTGGTCGGAGTCGACCACCAGCAGTCCCTCGACGACGCTGCCCCGCTCGTCGGTCTCGGTGTGGATGGAGTCGCGCAACTCGCCGGTGTCCACCCGCACCAGCGAGCGTGCCGTCTCCACGGCGCCGGAGATGACCAGGTGCACGGTCTCGCGCGGCGCTGGCCCGGACATGGCGGCCACCGCGGCGGCCAGGCGGGCCTCGACTTCGGCCAGGCCCTCCACCTAGCTGGCCTGCTGCTGGCGAGCCTTGGTGTTGGCGATGATGGCGCGCATGCGGTCCTTGTCGGCATCCTCTGGCGACGGGGGCTGCTCGACAGCAACCTCGGGCTCATCGGTGTTGTCCAGCGCATCGAGCACCCGCTGCATCTCCTCGCGGGAGATGGCGATGTGCGCCTCCAGAATCACCCAGTCATCGACGGGGATGTGCAGCACCGCCTTCGTCGTCCGCCCAGGCAACAGGCCAGCCTTCACCAGCGCGCGGTGAACGTCTGGGCCGTACAGAGGCTCGTTGTTCATCCGTGCCTCCTGTTGCTCACATCAGCCGGCGCAACCGAACGGTCATGGCGTGATGCACGATGTTGTTCGCCTCCTCCAACAGACGCCGCCAGCCGTCAACGCGGGTCTCGAAGACCAGCGTGGGGGCGGTGGGCAGGCGCACGCCGTGTAGCGCCCGGGCCACGGCCGTGGGCAGCGACTTGGACTCGGTGACCGCCCGAGTCGTCTGGTCGCGCCACTGCTGCCACACGTCGACCTGCGCCAGCTCCGACACGTGGCCGGTGGGGTCCGTGGGTGGGTTGAAGGCCGGCTCCGGCGTCACGCTGATGGCCTCGTGGATGACGATGTTGGGCAGCGCCGCCCGGGCCGGCGCGGAGTCAGCGAACACGGCCACGCCGAGGCCGGCAGACTCCAGGGCCGCCTTGAGCGCGCCGGCGACAGAGCTCGACATCAGTTGTCCAGGTCGCGCAGGCGGGCCTCTATGTGGTGCGCGCCGCGCGGCGTGCGCAACACGGCGGGCTGACCGACGACCTCGTAGTGGCGCCCGCCGATGTCGACCAGGTCCCGGCCGCTGATGACGGCGGTGGCCTCCAGAAACAGCAGGTGCGTCGAGGTCAGGCGGTCCCTGCCCTCGAAGGTCTCGATCGTCTCGGTCTGTTGCAGCAGCGCCGGGTAGGTGGCCGTGGCCAGCGCCCCCGGCGTCCAGTTGCCCTCGGCGTCGGCTGCTGTGCCCGAAGCTGCCGAGCGCACCGTTGCCGTCTGGGTGAGCAGCGAGCGCAGGCTCATGCGATGGCGATGATTGGGAACATCGTGTCGAGCCGGGCCTTCTCCTCGTCGTTGAGGAACATCGGGTGCATCGTCCGCGGGTAGTTGTCGGCCTGGTAGTTGCCGACGTGTTCCGCCAGCGCCGAGGTTGGGTTGACGAACGCGCGCGCCGCCGCTGACAGGCACACCTCACGGATGGTGCTGGGAATCGTCAGGTAGCCATGGTTGTAGGTGACGACGACCGAGCGGGGCCGAAACCCCCAAATGAAGCCGTAGGGGCGCCAGAGCAGCCCTTCGGTGTTCCAGTAGTAGTCCGTCGCAGCCAGGGCTACGTCATCCACGCTCACGGCGGTGACGGCAGTGACGGGCTTCTGGGGGAGTTGAAGGGTCTGGACGAAGCCGTACCCGGAATACCCGGCCGCCCCCGCTCCACCCACCGAGGCCGAGCCGTACCCGGCGTAGCTGGACTGCCCCACGCTGGCGATGCCGTCGAGGGTCACAGTGTCGGCCGCCACGGCAGAGAGGGTCTGGCCCGTGTAGGACTGGATG
>JBHEMB010000207.1:0-18579 GCA_046262855.1 Mycobacteriales bacterium
CTTCGAGTACGTCTGCGACGCTGTCACCTACGGGCTCACCCGTATCTCGCTCGACAGCCACACCCCCGTGGGCAACGGTGTCCTCACCACTGACACTGTTGAGCAGGCGCTCGACCGCGCCGGGCTGCCTACCTCCTCCGAGGACAAGGGCCGCGAAGCGGTCCTCGCCGCGCTCGACACCGCCAAGGTCCTCAAGAACCTCAAGACAGGAACGCTTTAGATGCTCGCCGTCGTCCTCCCCAAGGGAAGCCTCGAGAAGCAGGTCCTGGAGCTGTTCAGCTCCGCCGACCTCACGGTGATCCGAGGCGGCGACCGCGACTACCACGCGAAGGTCGACGACCCTCGCATCGACAAGGTCCGGTTCCTGCGCCCGCAGGAGATCCCGACCTATGTGGAGCAGGGCATCTTCGACCTCGGCATCAGCGGCCGGGACTGGATCACCGAGACCGGCGCCGACGTCGTGTCCCTCGGCGAGATCGGCGGCGGCCGGGCCGGCGAGGCGGTGGTCTCGGTCGTGCTCGCGGTGCCGAGGGAGTCGCCCTGGGAGTCGGCCGCGGACCTGCCCGACGGCGTCCGCATCTCCACCGAGATGCCCGAGACGACCAAGCGCTACCTGGAGGAGGCCGGCGTCAAGGCCAAGGTCTTCACCAGCCACGGCGCGACCGAGGCGAAGATCCCCGACATCGTGGACGCCATCGTCGACCTCACCGAGACCGGCTCGTCACTGCGCAAGGCCGGCCTGAAGATCATCGGCACGCTGCTGACCAGCCGCACCGAGCTGATCGCCAACCGGGAGGCCTACGAGGACCCGGCAAAGCGCGCGGCGATGGAGGACCTCGTCGTCCTCATCCAGGGCGCCCTGCGCGCCCGCGGCCACGTGCTCCTGAAGCTCAACGTGCCGACCGCGCAGCTCGAGGCCGTCATCGCCGAGCTGCCCTCGATGGCCTCGCCGACGGTCATGGCGCTGGCCCACGCCGACATGAAGGCGCTCGAGACGGTGGTCCCGAAGCAGGGCGTCAACACCCTCATCCCCGCGTTGAAGGCGGCCGGCGCCATGGACATCCTGGAGCTGCCGATCTCCAAGATCGTTGAATGAGCGAAGCTCGTCGGACGGTGTGGTGAGCGAAGCTCGTCGGACCGCGTGGTGAGCGAAGCTCGTCGGACCGCGAGCGAAGCTCGTCGGAGGGCACAGTGAGGCAGGAACTCGCCCTCCTCGCAGCTCTCGTGTCGGGGGCGCTGGTCGCGCTCCAGCAACGCATCTACGGGGAGCTCGGCAAGGCCCTGCACGACCCGCTGCTGGCGGCTGTCGTGTCGTTCGGCTCGGGGCTGGTCGTCATGTCGGTGCTGGTCCTGCGCCGGCTCGACGTGCTGCGGCAGGTCCGGAAGCTGCCGCCGGCGCTGTGCATCGGCGGGCTCGGCGGCGCGACCCTCGTCGCGGTCGGCGCGACGGCCGCCCCGAAGATCGGGGTGGCACTGCTCACCGTGGGGCTCGTCAGCGGTACCACGGTCGCCGCCCTTGCCGTAGACCGCGCGGGGCTCGGCCCCGGCGGCCACCGCCCGATCACGCCTCCGCGGCTGGCAGGGGCGGTGCTGTGCCTCGGTGCCATCGTCCTCACGGCCAGCCAAGGACTGCGCGCCGCGAGCCCGCTGCTGCTGATGCTCGTCGTCCTCGCCGGCGGGCTCATCTCGGTGCAGCAGGCGCTCAACGCCCGCGTGCGGGCGGCCACGGACGCAACCGTCGCGACCTTCGTCAACTTCACCGTCGGCACGACGGCGCTCGTGCTCTGCCTGGCACTGCAGCAGCTGCTCGGCCACGTGCGGGCCGATCGGTGGCCCACTGAGCCGTGGCTCTACTTCGGAGGCGCGATGGGTTGTGCGTTCATCGCCGTCGCAGCGGTGGTCGTCGGCACCCTGGGGGTGCTGCGCTTCGGGCTCGCGGCCACGGCCGGTCAGCTGCTCGGTGGGGTGCTGCTGGATCTGGACCGGGGCGTGGACCTGCTCACTGTCGCCGCGGTCGCGCTGACGCTCGTCGCGGTCGGCGTGAGCGGGCTGGGCGCGCGGCGCCCGGTGGCCGTGTGATCGAGATCCGGCCCCGCCGGCTGACCCGCGTCAGCTGGGCCGCGACCGCCCTCGTGCTGGTCGCGTTCGGCGTGCTGGCCCTACTGCTGCCGAAGGGCGGCCAGGACGTCGGCGTCGCCGACCAGGTCTCCTTCTTCCTCTTCGGCGTGCTGCTCGCCGCCGCCCTGGTGGCCTTCACGCGCTTCCGGGTGCGGGCCGACGTGACGGGCGTCTGGGTGCGCAACGTCCTCGGCGAGCGGTACTTCCCCTGGGGCGTGGTCATCGCCGTCGACCTGGCCGAAGGCGCCTCCTGGGCGCAGCTCGAGCTGCACGACGACGAGACAGTTGCCTTGCTTGCCCTGCAGAGCAACGACGGGGACGCGACCATTGACAGCGTCCTCGCTCTCAGGGAGCTGATGCAGACTGCTCACTCCTGACCCAGCACATCGGAGTCGCATGTTCCGCCTGCTCCTCGCACCACTCATCACCGCCCTGCTCGCGGTGGGCACGTCCGAGGCGAACGCCGCCTCCAGCGCCACCCTGCGGTCGCAGGTCGAAGCAGCCCTGGTCGGCTCGACGGCCCGCAGCGTCGCCGTCGCTGTCGACGTCGAAGGGCTCGGTGCTGTCGACCGGCGTGGATCGACCACCGCCCTGCCGCCAGCGTCCACGGAGAAGCTGTTCACCGCCGCGGCCGCCCTCCGCCTGCTCGGCGCCGGGTACCGGCAGCGCACCGAGCTGCGCTCTGTCGGCCAGCGCTACGGCGCGCTGCTGCGGGGCGACCTCTACCTCGTCGCCTCAGGAGACCCGTTCCTCACCTCCATCCAGCTCGACGCGCTCGCCCGCTCGTTCGCGGCGAGTGGCATCAAGACCATCAGCGGACACCTGGTCGTGGACGACACCCGCTACGACCGGGTGCGCCGGGGCTCCGGCTGGAAGCCCGAGTGGGTCCCCGAGGAGAGCGGGCCGCTGTCCGCGATGGCTGTCGACGGCAACCAGTGGCGGCACGACGCCGCCTTCCTCGCCGACCCCGCGACCCCCGCGCTCAGCAAGCTGCGTGCCTACCTCGCCCGCAAGGGCGTCCAGTTCACCACCGCCGACGCTCGTCGCGGTCCGGTGCTGGCCCGCGCGGCGGTCTACGCCTCCCTCGCCTCGGCACCGCTGTCCACCACCCTCACCAAGGTGCTGAAGGGGTCGGACAACTTCGCCGGGGAGCTGGTCCTCAAGGAGTTGGGGCGGGGGGGGCGGGGCGTCGGGTCGACATCGGCCGGCATCCAGGTGCTCCACGAGCAGACCGGGAGCAGCGGCTCCGTGGCCGACGGCTCCGGGCTGTCGCCGTACAACCGGCAGACCACGGCCCACGAGCTCGCCCTGCTCAGCGGGTCCTTCGTCGACCGGAAGCCGAAGCTTCCCGTGGCCTGCAAGGACGGGACCCTCATCCACCGCTTCTGCGGGACCGTCGCGTCCGGTCGGGTGTTCGCCAAGACCGGCACCCTGGACACGTCACGCGCGCTCGCCGGCTGGACCTACACCCGCGACGGCCACCTCGTGACCTTCGCGTTCCTGCTCTCCGGCTTCAGCAGCGGCAGCTCGGCGACGAAGGCCATCGACCGGGCTGTCGTGGTGCTCGCCGGGGCCACCGTCTCCTAGCGTTGGCCGGGTGAGCTCCGATCGGCTGGCGCGGGCGGTCTCGGCGTACGACGGGAGCCCGGCCGCGCACGGCGAGCTGCTCGCCGCGTTGGTGGACGCCGCCGTCTACGCGCCGATCACCGCGACCTCGACTGCTGAGCACGTCGAGGAGGGCACCGGCCTGCGGGCGGAGTCGAGCGCTGAGATGGCGGTCGTGCTGCTCGCGGGACCGGATGGTTCCCGGGCCCTCCCGGTCTTCAGCAGCACCGCGACGATGAAGCGCTGGCGGCCCGACGTGCGGCCGGTCCTGATGAGTGGCAGGGAAGCCGCGCAGGCCGCCGCGGAGCAGGGAGCCGCGGCGCTGGTCGTCGACGAGGCCGTCACCGTCTTCGAGCTCGCCGACCTCGCCCGCGGCTGGGTGCCGGTCACGGGCACCGGCTTGGCCAGTCGCATGCAGGAAGCGGTCCTCACCGAGGCTCGCGCCGTCCCGGCCGGGCTGGTCAGCGCGCTGCGCGCGGCCCTGGCTCCGGAGGGGCTGCGCTCGGCCCGGCTGCTCGAGGGGCCCGACGGCCTGGTCCTGGGAGTGGCTCCGGCGCTTGATCCCGCGGCACTGGCGGCGCTGGCACACCGGGTGGTCGGCCGGCTGGGCAGCGCCTTGCCGCCCGAGGGCCTCGATCTCACCGCCGTACCTCGCCGCGGCCCCGGCCTCGAGCTCGTCCGCCGCCGACGCCCCTTCCCGTTTCACTGATTCACCCCTCCGCCGGGCCTTCAATCTGGTGAAACCGCAAGGGAAGTCCCCCCGGCGGTGGGGCGTCCGCTCGTGCGCGGTGTCCACCCGAGCGGACCTCAGGGGCCAGCCGCTCGCCGGGGCCCTCGCCGGGGGCATCGGGGATCGGTGAGGCCTCCCGGAAGGCCTCCTGCAACGACTGCAGCCCGTCCCGGAGCGGCGCGGCGTGTATGCCGAGGTCCGGTCGGGCTGCGTTCACGAGCCCGGCGAGGGCGGTGATGAGTTTGCGGGCCTCGTCGAGGTCGAGCGTCGCGGGGCCGAGCTCGGTCAGCCCGCACTTCACGGCCGCAGCGCTCATCAGGTGCACCGCCACGGCCGCGATCACCTCGGCCGCGGGTACCTCGGCGAGATCACGCGCGTGGTCCGTCATGCTGCTAGCCTTGCAGGTGCGACCCGACCGCCATGGCAGCGATGCCAGGGCGGTCGCGCAAGCGGAGGTCCCGCCTCCCACCCGCTGCCGCCCTCGGGCGGCCGGGTCCGGTCGATCCCGTCGGGCACGCCCGGCGGTGTCTTCTGAGGTGGGCCCTGCGCGTCGCGCGGGGCCCTTCGTCGTGACCGGCCCCGGTTCCTCAGACACATGGAGACAGCATCAGCGCTGAACCCCGCATCAACGACCGGATCCGCGTCCCTGAGGTGCGACTGGTCGGGCCGAACGGCGAACAGGTCGGCATCGTGCCGATCGCCAAGGCCCTCGAGCTGGCCCAGGACAACGACCTCGACCTCGTCGAGGTCGCCCCGATGGCCCGGCCCCCGGTGGCCAAGCTCATGGACTACGGCAAGTTCAAGTACGAGGCGGCCCAGAAGGCCCGTGAGAGCCGCAAGAACCAGGTGCTCACGGTCATCAAGGAGATGAAGCTCCGCCCCAAGATCGACCCGCACGACTACGAGACCAAGAAGGGCCACGTCATCCGCTTCCTCAAGCAGGGTGACAAGGTGAAGATCACGATCATGTTCCGCGGTCGTGAGCAGAGCCGGCCGGAGCTCGGTTTCCGCCTCCTGCAGCGACTCGGGGAGGACGTCCAGGAGCTGGGCTACGTCGAGAGCAGCCCGAAGCAGGACGGCCGCAACATGATCATGGTCCTGGCGCCCCACAAGAGCGCCGCCGACCTCAAGAAGACGAGCAAGAGCACCACCTCTGAGGAGACCCCCTCCGAGGCAGTAGAGACCGAGTAGGGAACGTCATGCCCAAGCAGAAGACGCACAGCGGCGCCAAGAAGCGCTTCAAGGTGACCGGCACCGGCAAGCTCCTCCACGAGCGCGCCGGCAAGCGCCACCTGCTCGAGCGCAAGGAGAGCTCGCTGACCCGTCGTCTCACCGGCACCGCCGAGCTCGCCAAGGGCGACTCGAAGACCGTCAAGAAGCTGCTCGGCCGCTAGGCCGTCTGACAAGGAGAGATGACAGATGGCACGCGTCAAGAGGGCGGTCAACGCCCAGAAGAAGCGCCGTGAGGTTCTCGAGAAGGCCAGCGGCTACAGGGGCCAGCGCAGCCGGCTCTACCGCAAGGCCAAGGAGCAGCTGCTCCACAGCGCGACCTACGAGTACCGCGACCGCAAGAAGCGCAAGGGCGACTTCCGTCAGCTCTGGATCCAGCGCATCAACGCCGCCGCTCGCCAGAACGGCATGACCTACAACCGCCTCATCCAGGGCCTCAAGCTCGCGGGTGTCGAGGTGGACCGCAAGAACCTCGCCGACCTCGCTGTCAACGACGCGCCGGCCTTCTCGGCTCTCGTCGAGGTCGCGAAGAAGGCGCTCCCCGCCGACGTCAACGCCCCGGCTGCTTGATCACCTCGACCCGCAACGAGCGGGTCCAGGCAGTACGTCGACTGCACCGCCGCTCGGCCCGCGTGGCCGAGCGGCGGTTCGTCGTCGAGGGACCACAAGCGGTGCGCGAGGCGATGGGCAGCCTGCTCGAGCTGTACGCCGTGGACCTTGACGACCCCCTTGCGCAGCAGGCGGCGGCCCGCGGCGTCGAGGTGGTGCACGTGGCGGACAAGGTGCTGGTCGCGCTCGCCGAGACCGTGACTCCACAGGGCCTGGTGGGAGTGGCGCCCATCGCCGAGCAGTCGCTGCCGAGCAGCCCTCGCCTGGTGGCCGTGCTGCACGAGGTCAACGACCCCGGCAACGCAGGGACGGTGATCCGGACCGCAGATGCCGCGGGTGCCGACGCCGTGGTGCTCACCGCGGGATCGGTCGACCCGCACAACGGCAAGTGCGTGCGTGCGAGCGCCGGCAGCCTCTGGCACCTGCCCGTCGTGAGCGAGGCCGATGCCCTGCAGACGCTCGCTGGGCTGCGAGCCGCCGGTGTGCAGCTGCTGGCGACGACGGGGGACGGCGACGTCGACCTCGACGACCTGACGGGCCTCGACCAGCCGACCGCCTGGGTCTTCGGCACCGAGGCGCACGGGCTCCCGGACGAGGTGCTCGCCGCCGCCGACCAGCGCGTTCGGATCCCCATCCACGGCCGGGCTGAGTCCCTCAACCTCGCCAGCGCCGCCGCGGTCTGCCTGTACGCCTCCGCGCGCTTCCAGCGCAGCGGGTCATCGCGCAGCGGCGGGCACCGGCCCTAGGCTGTCCGGCGTGAACGGTGCCGGTCCTGACAAGGCCGCGTACGACGAGCTGCCCGACGGCGTGCTCGTCACTGACGCGCGCGGCACCGTGGTGCTCGTCAACCCGGCCGCCGAGCGCATCCTGTCCACCACCGCGGACGCGGTGATGGGACGCGACCTCCGTCAGGTGCTGCCTCTCACCGACGAGCAGAACCGCGACTGGTGGAAGTGCACCGACCCGTACGGCGGACTGGCCACCCGGAGCCGACAGCCCGAGCGACGGCTGCAGGTCGCGGCCGGCCCGCTGATGGGCCGCGAGCTGCTCGTGACGGCCGCCTATGTCCGCGACGAGCAGCGCGCCCTGCAGCGCGTCGTCGTGAGCCTGCGCGACAACCGCGCTCGCGAGCGCACCGACCGCAGCCGGGCAGACCTCGTGAGCACCGTGGCACACGAGCTCCGCAGCCCGCTGACCAGCGTGAAGGGCTTCACCGCGACCCTGCTGGCGAAGTGGGACCGCTTCAACGATGAGCAGAAGCAGCTGATGCTGCAGACGGTCAACGCCGACGCGGACCGCGTCACCCGGCTGCTGACCTAGCTGCTGGACGTCAGCCGGATCGACGCGGGTCGGCTCGAGATGCGCAAGCAGGTGGTCGACCTGAAGACCGCTGTGCGCAAGGCCGTCGACGGCCAGATCGCTGGCGGCGAGCCGGAGAGCCGGTTCGTCGTGCACGCCAACGGGGAGCTGCCCGAGATCTGGGCCGACCCGGACAAGATCGACCAGGTCATCGGCAACCTGGTCGAGAACGCCTTGCGACACGGCGACGGAACCGTGACGGTCGCGGTGACGCCCTGGGAGGACGGCGCCGAGGTTGTGGTCGAGGACCAGGGCGTGGGCATCCCACCCGACACTGCTGCCCGGGTCTTCACCAGGTTCTGGCGCGGCAACAAGGGGCGTGGCACGGGCCTGGGCCTCTATATCGTGAAGGGCCTCGTCGAGGCCCACGGCGGCTCGGTCGAGGTCGGCTCGGCTGATGGCGGCGGGGCGCGGTTCCGATTCGTGCTGCCCGCCGGCAGTCCGCCGTACGCGGAGTAGGCACTGCCCCGGCGGGCGCCCCTGGCAGACTTCCCGCCGATCCCTCGAACTGGAGCACCCTTACGTGTCCGCGCCCGACTACGACCCGAAGCAGGTCAGCCTGCTCTCACCTGACCAGCTGCATGCCGCCATGGACGCCGGCTTGGCAGCCTTCGCGGCCGCGAGCAGCCTGGACGAGCTCGCAGCTGCCAAGACCGCGCACCTCGGCGGCCACGCCCCGGTGTCGCTGGCCAACCGCGAGATCGGGGTGCTGCCCCCCGCCGCCCGCGGCGACGCGGGCAAGCGGGTCAACGAGGTACGCCGGACGCTCGAGGCGGCGTTGGACAGCCGCAAGGAGGCGCTGGAGGAGGAGCGCGACACGCGAGTGCTCGTCGAGGAGCGCATCGACGTCTCGCTGCTGCCGGGAGCCGTGCACCAGGGCGGCCGGCACCCGCTCACCACCCTGCAGGAGCGGATCGCCGACGTCTTCGTGGCGATGGGCTGGGAGGTCGCAGAGGGGCCCGAGGTCGAGCACGAGTGGTTCAACTTCGACGCGCTCAACATGCCGGCCGACCACCCTGCCCGGGAGATGCAGGACACGCTGTGGGTCGCGCCCGAGGACAGCGGCGTCGTCCTGCGCACGCAGACCAGCCCGGTGCAGATCCGGTCGCTGCTCGCGCGCGGCCTGCCGTGCTACGTCGTCGCGCCCGGCCGGGTCTTCCGCAACGACGCCCTCGACGCCACCCACTCGCCGGTCTTCGGCCAGGTCGAGGGCCTCTGCGTCGACGAGGGCATCACGATGGCGCACCTGCGCGGCACCCTCGCCCACTTCGCGGAGGCGACGATCGGTCAGGGGCTCAAGACCCGGCTGCGCCCGTCGTACTTCCCCTTCACCGAGCCCTCCGCAGAGCTGGACCTGCAGTGCTTCAACTGCAGGGGCTCCGGTGAGCCGTGCCGGGTCTGCTCGAGCGAGGGATGGATCGAGCTGGGTGGTTGCGGCATGGTCAACCCTGCGGTGCTGGTCGCGTGCGGTGTCGACCCGGACCGCTACAGCGGCTTCGCCTTCGGGATGGGCCTGGACCGGACCCTGATGTTCCGGCACGGCATCACCGACATCCGCGACCTCTACGAGGGCGACCAGCGGTTCACGCTGGCGCTCGGGACGGAGGGCTGAGATGCGCGTCCCCCTGTCCTGGGTGAAGGCGTTCGTGCCGGACCTGGCCGCGAGCGGTGACCAGATCGCTGCGGCCCTCATCCGCGCCGGTCTCGAGGTCGAGCAGGTCGAGCAGCACGGCGACATCGCCGGCGTCGTCGTCGGGCGGGTCGTCGACGTCGAGGACCTCACCGAGTTCCTTCCGAAGAAGACGATCCGCTTCTGCCACGTCGACAGCGGCACCAAGGTGCACGACGTCGTCTGCGGCGCGACCAACTTCGCGGCAGGGGACCTGGTGCCGTTCGCGCAGCCCGGCGCGGTCCTGCCTGGCGGCTTCGAGATCGCCACCCGCAAGACCTACGGACGGGTCTCCGACGGCATGATCTGCAGCGAGGCGGAGCTCGGACTGGCCGACGCCAGTGCCGGCATCCTGGTGCTGCCCCCGGACAGCCCGGTGGGCGCCGATGTCGTTGAGGTCCTCGGCCTGCGCGACGAGGTCCTCGACATCGCCGTGACCCCCGACCGCGGCTACGCCCTGTCGATCCGCGGTGTCGCACGAGAGATCGCGACCGCGTTCGAGCTGGCCTTCCAGGACCCGGGACTGGCTTCGACACCTGCCGCGCAGGCTGGGTACGACGTGCAGCTCGCCGATCCTGGCTGTGACCGCTTCGTGGCGCAGGTCGTCACCGGCTTCGACCCTGCGGCCCCCTCGCCTGCCTGGATGCAGCGCCGGCTCGTCCTGGCCGGCATGCGGCCGATCTCGCTGGCCGTCGACGTCACCAACCACGTGATGCTGGAGCTGGGCCAGCCGCTGCACGCCTACGACCTCGACACCCTGCGCGGCCCGATCGTCGTGCGGCGCGCCCAGGCGGGGGAGCGGCTCACCACCCTCGACGGTCAGGACCGGGCCTTGCACCCGGCGGACCTGCTCATCACCGACGGCTCCGGACCGATCGGCCTCGCCGGCGTGATGGGCGGCGCGACGACCGAGATCTCCAGCGCCACCACGGAGATCCTCGTCGAGGCCGCCCACTTCGCGCCCTCGGCCATCACCCTCACCGCACGCCGGCACCGGCTTCCGAGTGAGGCGAGCAAGCGGTTCGAGCGAGGCGTCGACTCCCAGCTCTGCGCCGTTGCCGCCGACCGCGCGGTCCGGTTGCTGATCGAGCACGGCGGCGGGACCGCAGGCGCCGTCACGGACGCCGACACCCGGACGCCCGCTGCTCCCGTGCGGCTGCCCGTCGGGATGCCGGGTCGCACCGCCGGCCTCGACTACACCCGCGCAGCCGTGGTCCGCCGGCTCGAGCAGGTGGGCTGCTCGGTGACCGGTGAGGACATCCTCGACGTGGTCCCGCCGACGTGGCGGCCGGACCTCACCGGCCCGGCCGACCTGGTCGAGGAGGTCATCCGGCTCGAGGGCTACGACGCCGTTCCCGTCGCGCTGCCCACCGCGCCCGCCGGGATGGGGCTGACGAGCGGCCAGCGGCTGCGCCGGACCGTCTCGCGCTCGCTGGCCGCCACCGGCCTCGTCGAGGTGGTGATGCCACCGTTCGTCGCCGAGGACCTCGTCGCCGCCCTCGGCCTGACGGACCTCGAGCCGCCGCGGCTGCTGAACCCGCTGTCGGAGGAAGAGGCGCTGCTGCGGCCGGCGCTGCTGCCCGGCCTGCTGAGCGCCCTGCTGCGCAACGTCAGCCGGGGACTGCTCGACGTCGCGCTCTACGAGACCGGATCGGTGTTCCGCGGCACCGGTACCCCGGTCGCCGAGGTCCCGAAGACCAGCCAGCGGCCGACTGACGAGCAGCTCGCGGCGCTGGACGCGGCGCTGCCGGCGCAGCCCCAGCACGTGGGGGTCGCCTTCGCAGGCCGTCGCGGCGGCCGGCCAGCCGCTGTCGGCGACGCTGTCGAGGTGCTCGCCGCGGCAGCTCGGGCCGTCGGCATCCCGCTCACGATCGGCCGCGGCCAGCAGCCGCCGTACCACCCCGGCCGCTGTGCCGTCCTCCTCCTCGACGGCGAGCCGGTCGGTACGGCGGGCGAGCTGCACCCCCGGGTCGTGAGCCGGCTCGGCCTGCCCCCCCGCACCGTCGCAGGCGAGCTCGACCTCGACCGGCTCGTGCTCGCGGCCGCGGCAGCAGGCCCCGCACCGGCACCCGTCGTCTCGCCGTACCCGCCGTCGTCCGTCGACGTCGCCCTCGTGGTCGCGGGCGACGTGCTCGCTGCCGGGGTGGAGCAGCGGCTGCGTGCCGGCGCGGGCGAGCTCCTCGAGGACCTCCGGCTCTTCGACGTGTTCACCGGGCCGCAGGTGGGGGAGGGCCGGGTCTCGTTGGCCTACACGCTGCGCTTCCGCGCCCCCGACCGCACCCTCACCGACGCGGAGGTGCTGGCCGCCCGGGACGCCGCGGTCGCCGCTGCCGGCGAGCTCGGTGCCGTGCTCCGCGGCGCCTGACGGCCTGGGTCGCGGCTTAAGCATCTGCATATTCATGCAGGGCCGTGTATGGTTGCTGCATGGGCATGACGGCAGCGGTCGCGGGAGCCAGCGGGTACGCAGGCGGCGAGCTGCTGCGCCTGCTGCTCGGGCACCCGGAGCTGAGCCTCGGCGCGCTGTGCGCGGGCAGCTCAGCCGGGACTCCGGTCACCGACCTGCACCCGCACCTGCCGCAGCTTGCGGACCGGTGCTTCACCGAGACGACGGCGGCAGCGCTCAGCGAGGCGGACGTCGTCTTCCTGGCCCTCCCGCACGGCGAGTCGGGCGCACTCGCGGCGCAGCTGCCGGCGTCGGTGAAGGTCGTCGACCTCGGAGCCGACCACCGGCTGCGGTCGGCGGCAGACTGGGAGCGCTGGTACGGCGGGAAGCACGCCGGCAGCTGGGCCTACGGCCTGCCGGAGCTGCCGGGCGCCCGTGCGGAGATCAGCGGCTCGACGCGGGTGGCCAACACCGGTTGCTACGCGGCTGCCATCACCCTGGCGCTCGCGCCACTGGTGGCCGCCGGGCTCGCCGACCCGTCGGACGTGGTCGTGGTGGCGTCGAGCGGTACCAGCGGAGCCGGCCGGGGGCTGAAGCCCGCGCTGCTGGGCACCGAGGTGATGGGCGACCTCTCGCCGTACAAGGTTGGCGCCCACCAGCACGTGCCCGAGGTCAAGCAGGCCACGGGTGCCACCTCGGTGTCCTTCACGCCGGTGCTCGCCCCGATGCCCCGAGGCATCCTCGCGACCGTGACGGTCAGGCCGCTGACCAGCCAGGACCCGCGGGCAGTCCTGCAGGAGGCGTACGGCGACGAGCCGTTCGTGCACGTGCTCGCCGAGGGACGCTGGCCGCACACCGCAGCGACGTTCGGCTCCAACAGCTGCCACCTGCAGGCGACGGTGGACCAGGACTCCGGCCGGGTCATCGTCGTCAGCGCTCTCGACAACCTCGGCAAGGGCGCCGCCGGCCAGGCGCTGCAGAACGCCAACCTGCTGCTCGGCCTCCCCGAGCAGGCCGGTCTCTCCGTGAGCGGCGTCGCGCCGTGAGCGTGACCACCCCAAAGGGCTTCCGGGCTGCCGGGGCGACCGCCGGTCTCAAGGCGAGCGGAGCGCCCGACGTCGCCCTGGTCGTCAACGACGGGCCCTCACGTGCCGCTGCCGCGGTCTTCACCTCCAACCGGTTCAAGGCCAACCCGGTCCTGTGGAGCGAGCAGGTGGTGATGGACGGGCAGGTCAGGGCGGTCGTCCTGAACTCCGGCGGGGCCAACTGCGGCACCGGCCCGGAGGGCTTCCAGACCACCCACGCCACGGCGGAGCTCGTGGCCGCCTTGCTCGGCGACGGCGCCAAGGACGTCGTGGTCTGCAGCACCGGGCTGATCGGGCCGCTGTTCAGCCGCGAGCGGCTGCTGGCAGGTGTCGAAGCGGCACATGCTGCGCTGAGCGAGCTGGGAGGCACCGAGGCGGCGACGGCGATCATGACGACGGACACGGTCACCAAGCAGGCGGTCGTCGCCGGCGAGGGGTTCACCGTGGGCGGCATGGCGAAGGGCGCGGGAATGCTGGCGCCCGCGCTGGCCACGATGCTCGTGGTGCTCACCACGGACGCCGACGTGAGCCCCGCGGACTGCGACAGGGCGCTGCGGGCCGCCACCCGGACGACCTTCGACCGGCTCGACTCCGACGGCTGCCAGTCGACCAACGACACCGTGCTGCTCATGGCCTCCGGGGCGGCCGCCGCCCCCGAGCCCGAGGCCTTCGACGAGGCGGTCCGTGCGGTCTGCGCCGACCTCGCCGAGCAGCTGCTGCACGACGCCGAAGGCTCCGCTCACGACATCGTGATCGAAGTCGTGAACGCGGCGTCGGAGGACGAAGCCGTCGAGGTGGGCCGCTCGGTCGCCCGCAGCAACCTGTTCAAGTGCGCTGTCTTCGGCGAGGACCCGAACTGGGGCCGGGTGCTGGCGAGCGTCGGGACGACCACGGCCGAGTTCGACGTCTACGCCCTCGACGTGGACTTCAACGGCGTGCCGGTCTGCCGGGCCGGCCAGGCGCACGCGGACCCGTCCGACGTGGTCTTCGCCGGACGCGTGGTCCACGTCCGGATCGACCTGCACGCAGGGCAGGCGACGGCCACCATCCTCACCAACGACCTGACGACGGCCTACGTCCACGAGAACTCGGCGTACTCCACATGAGCGCCAGGGGTCACTCCGCGCTGCCGAAAGCAGCTGCCCTCGTCGAGGCCCTGCCGTGGCTGAAGTCGTTCAGCGGCAAGACCGTCGTCGTGAAGTACGGCGGCAACGCCATGACGAGCCCGGAGCTGCAGGCGGCCTTCGCCGAGGATGTCGTCTTCCTGCGGTACTGCGGTGTCAAGGTCGTCGTCGTCCACGGCGGCGGGCCGCAGATCACGGCGCACCTCGACAAGCTGGGTGTCACCAGCGAGTTCCGCGGCGGCTACCGGGTGACCACCGCGGAGACCATGCAGGTCGTCCGGATGGTGCTGGTCGGCCAGGTCAACAGTGACGTCGTCAGCCTCGTCAACCAACACGGCCCCTTCGCCGTCGGGCTCTCCGGGGAGGACGCCCAGCTCTTCACGGCCGAGCGGCGGGACGCCCTGGTCGACGGGGTGCCCACCGACATCGGGCTGGTCGGCGACGTCGTCGAGGTGCAGCCGGCCATCCTGCACGCGCTCCTGGACGAGGGGAAGGTGCCCGTGGTCGCCACCGTGGCCGGGGGCGTGGATGGCCAGCTCTACAACGTCAACGCGGACACGGCAGCGGCAGCGCTCGCGATCGCGGTCGGAGCCGAGAAGCTGGTGGTGCTCACCGACGTCGAGGGCCTGTACGCCGAGTGGCCCAGCAGCGACGAGGTCATCTCCGTCATCAAGGCCGACGAGCTGGCCGAGCTCCTCCCGACGCTGGCCAGCGGCATGGTCCCGAAGATGGAGGCCTGCCTGAGTGCCGTGCAGGGCGGGGTGCCGCGGGCACACGTCCTCGACGGCCGGGTACCGCACGCGATCCTGCTCGAGCTGTTCACGGACGAAGGCGTGGGAACGATGGTGATCCCCTCGTGAGCGACATGATGCGCCGCTGGGACGCGGTCATGATGGGCAACTACGGCACCCCCGCGGTGGCGTTGGTACGCGGTGAGGGAGCGACCGTCTGGGACGACGACGGCCGGGCCTACGTCGACCTGCTGGGTGGGATCGCCGTCAACGTGCTCGGGCACGCGCACCCAGCCGTGATCGAAGCGGTGAGCCGCCAGGTCGCTGCCCTGGGGCACACCAGCAACCTCGCGATGCACGAGCCGGGTGTCCGGCTCGCGGAGCGGCTCGTCTCGCTGCTCGGCCTGCCCGACGCCAAGGTGCTGTTCTCCAACTCCGGCGCCGAGGCGAACGAGGCCGGGCTCAAGATCTCGCGTCGGCTGCGTCCAGGAGGCGGCTGGGTGGCTGCTGAGGGCGCCTTCCACGGGCGGACCCTCGGCGCGCTCGCGATCACCGGGCAGCCCGCGAAGCGGGTCCCCTTCGAGCCGCTTCCCGGTCCCGTCAGCTTCATCCGGTACGGCGACACCGAGGGGCTGCGCGCCGCCGTTGGCGCAGGCACCGCGTCGGTGGTCCTCGAGCCCGTCATGGGTGAGATCGGGGTGATCCTGCCACCGCCCGGGTTCCTCGAAGCGGCCCGCGCCGCGTGCGACGACGCGGGGGCGCTGCTCCACTTCGACGAGGTCCAGGGCGGCATCGGGCGCGCCGGCGCCTGGCTCTCGAGCCAGGTCGTCGCGCCGCTGGTCCAGCCCGATCTCGTGACCCTGGCCAAGGGCCTCGGAGGCGGCTTGCCGCTCGGCGCCGTGGTCGCCACAGGGCGGGCCGCCACGGCACTGCAGAAGGGTGACCACGGGACCACCTTCGGGGGCAACCCTGTCTCGTGCGCCGCCGGGCTGGCGGTGCTCGAGGTCATCGAGAGCGAGGGCCTGCTCGACCGCGCGACGACCGCGGGCGCTCGGCTGCAGGCGGGTGTCCTCGCCCACGGCCACGAGCTGGTGGCAGGCGTGCGGGGGGTCGGGCTCTGGCTCGGCATCACCCTCAACGAGCCGGTCGCAGGCCACGTGGAGCAGGCCGCACGGGACGCGGGCTTCCTCGTCAACGCCGCTGGGCCCGACGTCATCCGGCTCGCGCCGCCGCTCGTCGTCACCGACGCGCAGCTGGACAGGTTCCTCTCGGCGCTTCCCAGCGTGCTCGACGCCGCTAGGGTCGCGGCATGACTGCTACGCGCGTACTTGTGGTGGAGGACGACCCCAGTGTCCGGGGACTGCTGCAGACCCTGCTCTCGGCAGAGGGGTACGACGTCGTCACGGCATCGGACGGCCTCGCCGGGCTGGTGAAGGCTGCCTCGACGAGGCCGGCTCTCATGCTGCTCGACCTGATGATGCCGGACCTCGGTGGCGTGCGCGTGCTCGAGGAGCTGCGCGACGACCCTGAGCTCAGCGATACCCCGGTCATCGTCGTCACCGGCAAGATCGACGCGGTGCCGGCCATGAAGCAGCTGCTCGGGGACGACCACGTCTTCCTCAAGCCCTTCGCTGTCGCGGAGCTGCTGGCGCGCGTCGCGGACGTCACGGGGGGTCCGTGACGATGCCGCGGCACTTCCTCGCCGACGACGACCTGAGCCCTGCCGAGCAGGCCGAGGTCCTCGACCTGGCAGCCACCCTGAAGCAGAGCCGGTACGACGCCCCGAAGCCGTTGGCGGGCAAGGCCGTGGCCGTCGTGTTCGAGAAGCCCTCGACCCGGACCCGGCTGTCCTTCGAGGTCGGTATCGCGGAGCTCGGGGCGCACCCGGTCATCCTGGACGCGCAGAGCACCCAGCTGGGCCGCGGGGAGACCATCGAGGACACCGCGCGCGTGCTGTCCCGGTACGTCTCTGCCATCGTCATCCGGACCTTCGGCGACGACCGGATCTCCGCACTGGCCGCGGCTTCCGACGTACCCGTCGTGAACGCTCTCACAGACGGCTTCCACCCCTGCCAGGTGCTGGCCGACCTGCAGACGGTCCGGGAGCGCAAGGGATCGACCGAGGGCCTCGTCCTCACCTACCTCGGTGACGGCGCCAACAACATGGCCAACAGCTACCTGATCGGCGGTGCCATGGCCGGCATGGAGGTGCGGATCGGCGCGCCCCTCGGTTACCAGCCCGACCCGGCTGTGGTGGAGCGCGCGCGAAAGCACGGCACCACGATCGTCGTCACCGATGACGCCAAGGCCGCGGCCGAAGGCAGCGACGTGCTCTGCACCGACGTCTGGGTGTCCATGGGCATGACGGGTGCCGAGCAGCGGCTCGCAGACCTCGCTCCCTACGCGCTCGACGAGAGCGCGTTGTTGCTGGCCAAGCCCGACGCGCTGGTCCTGCACTGCCTGCCCGCTCACCGCGGCGAGGAGATCGCGGCTGCCGTCATCGACGGTCCGCAGTCCGCCGTGTGGGACGAGGCGGAGAACCGGCTGCACGCGCAGAAGGCCCTGCTCAGCTGGCTGCTCCAGAAGGCCTGATGGCGAGCGCGCGACGGCTGGCGGCCGTCCAGCAGGTGCCTCTCACGAAGGCGGCCAGGCAGGCCAAGATCGTGGAGCTGCTGGAGACGCAGCCCGTCGCGAGCCAGACCGAGCTGGGACGGCTGCTTGCTGCGGAGGGGATGCAGGTCACCCAGGCCACCCTGAGCCGCGACCTCGACGAGCTGGGAGCGGTCAAGGTCCGCACCGAGGCCGGCGTCGTCTACCACGTGACCGCCGACGGGCAGCCCCGCCCTGGCACGCCGGAAGCGGTGGACGCGCGGCTCGCGCGCATGCTGGAGGAGCTGTGCGTCAGCGCCGAGCCGACCGGCCCGCTCGTCGTGCTGCGCACCCCGCCCGGCGGCGCCAACCTGCTGGCATCGGCGATCGACCGGGCCGGCCTCCCGGACGTCTCCGGCAGCATCGCCGGCGACGACACCGTCCTGCTCATCACCCGCCAACCGGCGACGCCTGCCGCCGGTGCCCTCGCCGAGCGCCTGCTGCGACTCGCCGAGAGCCGCTAAGCCCTACCTATCAAGGAGAAGCAAGTGTCTGACCGCGTCGTCCTCGCCTACAGCGGAGGCCTCGACACGTCCGTGGCCATCGGCTGGATCGCCAACGAGACCGGCAAGGAGGTCGTCGCCGTGGCGGCCGACGTCGGCCAGGGCGGGGAGGACCTCGAGGTCATCCGCCAGCGCGCCCTCGACTGCGGTGCCGTCGAAGCCGTCGTCGCCGACGTCCGGGACGAGTACGCCGACGAGTTCTGCCTCCCGGCGCTCCAGGCCAACGCGCTCTACATGGGCCGCTACCCGTTGGTGTCCGCCCTGTCGCGACCGCTGATCGTGAAGCACCTCGTGCAGGCCGCCAAGTACCACGGCGCGGACACCGTCGCGCACGGCTGCACCGGCAAGGGCAACGACCAGGTGCGCTTCGAGGTCGGCATCGGGGCGCTCGCGCCGGACCTGAAGTGCATCGCTCCGGTCCGCGACTCCGGGATGACCCGCGACAAGGCGATCGCCTTCGCCGAGGAACGCGGCCTCAACGTCGACGTCACCAAGAAGTCGCCGTACTCCATCGATCAGAACCTGTGGGGCCGGGCGGTGGAGACCGGCTTCCTCGAAGACGTGTGGAACGGCCCCATCGAGGACGTCTACTCCTACACGCAGGATCCGTCCGTGCCGCGGGAGCCGGACGAGCTCGTGATCGGCTTCACCGACGGCGTGCCGACGTCGATCGACGGGCGGCCGGTGACCATGCTCGAGGCCGTGCAGGAGCTCAACCGGCGTGCCGGCGCGCACGGTGTCGGGCGACTGGACATGGTCGAGGACCGGCTGGTCGGCATCAAGA
>JBHEMB010000208.1:0-4547 GCA_046262855.1 Mycobacteriales bacterium
CGTCGGGTAGGGGCAGCGCACCAGGTCAGCGGAGGCCGACGCGAACAGCCCCGCGTGCTCGTCCATCCCCTGACCGTACATGGTCGTCCATCCGACTGTTGAGCCATAAACTATCGCCGCACGAATGCGCGCCTGCCCTCGTGTCGCGCGGCGTGTCGCGGGGGCGAACCCGCACCAGCCCCCCGGCGCCCGGCGCAGCGCGAAGCGTTGCCAGTCGCGGCACTAGGCGCTGGTGGAGAAGCGCAGTGGCAGGGCAGCGATGCCTCGCAGGACGAAGCTGCGGTTGTATGTGACGTCCTCAGGCGCGCACTCCAGCTCGATCCGGCCATAGCGCTCCAGCATCATCTCGACCGCGATCCTGAGCTCGAGCCTGGCGATGTTGGCGCCGAGGCAGAAGTGCTCCCCGCGGGCAAACGCCAGGTGCGGCTCACGTTCGTCATCGAGGTCGATCTGGTCGGGGGCCGAGTAGACCTCGGAGTCCCTGTTGCCCGACCCGTACACCAGCCAGACCACCGAACCGCGCGGGATCTCGACCCCGGCGAGTGTGGTGTCCTCACGCGCGACGCGGAACATGCCCTGCACCGGCGCCTCGACGCGCAGCACCTCCTCCACGAGCGTCGGCACCAGAGCGGGATCCTCCCGGACGCGCTGCTGCAGCTGCGCGTCCACGGACAGGCGCAGCAGGAGCGTCGTGAGCATGTTGGTGGTCGTCTCGTTGCCTGCCACCAGGAACTGCACGAGCATCTGCAGCATCTCGTCCAGCGAGAGCGGTTCCGCGCCGTCCAAGCGAGCGGCCACGAGATCGCTGAGCAGGTCGTCCTCGGGCTCGCGCCGACGGCGTTCGATCTGCTCGGTGAAGTAGTCGTAGAAGTCGTCGACCGCGTCGAACATCTCGGCCACGTCCTCGGAGGAGTGCTCCAGAGACCCGACGCCTTGCGTGAACGCGTTGCTCCACCGCTTGAACGTCGCCATGTTCTCGGGGGGCACTCCCAGCAACGACGCGATGACGGTCATCGGCAGCGAGATGGAGAAGCTCGAGACCAGCTCCACCTTGCCGTCCGGCGGGAAGGCGTCGAGGAGCTCGGTGACCAGGCGTCGGACGTCGGGTTCGAGCTGCTTGACGCGCCGCGGGTGGAAGGCCGCGCTGACCAGGACCCGCTGCCGCTTGTGCAGCGGAGGGTCGGTGAACAGCAGCACCGGCGACTCAGACAGCTTCAGCCGGCGCGCCGCCTGCTGACGCAGCGTCTCGGGTGTCGCAGGGTCGTCGAGGAGCTGCCTCGCCACGGCCGACACGGAGCTCGGGCCGCTGGCCGCGGCGCTGGAGAACAGCTCCGGCTGACGCAGCACCTCGACGATGTCCTCGTGACGCGTGACGACGAATCCACCGAGCGTGTCGTTGCGCGTCACAGGAGCCTGCTCGCGCAGCACGTCGTACAGCGGGAAGGGGCACTTCACGAGCTCCGGGTCCAGCTCGAGCAGCCTGCTGAGGTCGGCAGGAGCGTACGGACAGGTCTTGTCGGCAACCTCGAGCACGAGTTTCCTCCGGGATGTCAGTGGGACCCGCCGACCTTACGGCGCCCGTTGCGAAAGGTCTAGTGCTCGACTACTTTGGACTCAAGGAGGTGCGATGACCGCGACGATAGCGACGGCGGCCCACATGACCCGCCCAGAGCCGGCCGTCCTGCGCGAGATGTACCGGCTGATGCGGCTGATCACCGCCGCCAGCGAACGCGCCTCCGCCGAGGTCAAGGCTGGAGGGCTCGCCTCGGCCTTCTACCCGGTCCGCGGGCTGGAGGGCGTCTGCGCTGCACTCGGCGCGGCGATGAGACGTGACGACAAGCTCGTCTCGACCTACCGATCGCTCGGTGACGCCCTGGCTAAGGGCGCAGACCTCCGTCGCGTGATCGCGGAGCTGTACGGCAGGTCGGACGGCGTCAGCCATGGCAAGGGCGGACCGATGCACCTGCATGACGTGCAGGCGGGGTTCATGACCAGCACGGGCATCGTGGGCTCGGGACTGCCCATCGCGGTCGGCCTCGGCATCGCCGCGCAGCTCGACGGCGCGTCACGCGCGGTCATCACCACCTTCGGCGACGGGGCCACCTCCATCGGCGCCTTCCACGAGTCGATGAACATGGCCGGTCTGTGGAAGCTGCCCGTCGTGTTCGTCTGCCAGAACAACATGTGGGCTGAGCACACCCCCATCGCGGAGTACGCGGCGCGCACCGACCTCGCCGGCCGGGCAGAGGCATACGGCATGGCCACCATCCGGGTCGACGGCTTCGACCCCATCGCCACCTTCCACGTCCTGGACGAGGCCTGCGCCCGAGCACGGGCCGGCGACGGACCGACGTTCGTCGAGGCCGTCACCTATCGGCTGACGGGGCACAGCGGCTCGGCCGACTACAGCTACGTGCCGAAGGAGGAGCTGGGTGCGGCGCTGCAGCGCGACCCGGCCCCGACGTTCCGAGCGTGGCTGCTCGAGGAAGGCGTGTTCGACGAGAGCGAGGTGGCGCTCGTCGACAGCGAGATCGAGGCCACGGTCGACGAGGCCTACCGCTTCGCGTTCGCCAGCCCGCCGCCACCCAACGAGGAGAGGTACACCGACGTGTTCGCCGACCCGAGTCAGGTGCCGTCGACGTGACGCTCATGCAGGAAGCCCCTGCCGATGCAGGTGAGCGCGCGGAGATGACCGCGGTGCAGGCGATGAACAGTGCCCTGCACCTGGCCATGGCCAGGGACCCGCGGATCGTGCTTCTGGGCGAGGACATCGCCGATCCCATCGGTGGCGTGCTGAAAGTGACCAAGGGGCTCTCCGACCGCTACGGCACCGACCGGGTCAGGGCCACACCGATCTCCGAGACGGCCATCATCGGTGCGGCTGTCGGACTGGCGCTTGGCGGCTACCGACCGGTGCCGGAGGTGATGTTCATGGACTTCACCACGGTGTGCCTGGACCAGATCGTCAACCACGCGGCGAAGCTCCGCTACATGTCCGGTGGCCACACGCCGACGCCGATGACGATCCGCACTGCGGTGGGCACCCGACGCTTCGGCGCTCAGCACTCGCAGAATCTCGAGGGCTGGTTCATGCACGTCCCTGGACTCAAGGTCGTCATCCCCGCCCGTCCTTCCGACGCCAAGGGGCTGCTCGCTTCCTGCCTGATCGACCCCGACCCGTGCCTGTTCGTCGAGCACATCGACCTGGCGTACTCCGTCAAGGAGGAGGTCCCCATCGGCTGGCACACGGTTCCCCTCGGGGTAGCCGACACGGTCCGGCGAGGCTCGGACGTCACGGTCGTCACCTACGGCACGCAGGTCGCCAAGGCAACGGCCGTCGCGGAAGACCTCGGTAGCGACGGAGTGAGCGTCGAGGTCATCGATCTGCGCACCCTCGTGCCGCTGGACATCGAGACCGTGCTGGAATCGGTCGCGCGGACCCGCCGTGCCGTCGTGCTGCACGACGCGCACACCTTCGCCGGCCCGGGCGCTGAGCTCGCGGCACAGATCACCGAGCAGCTTTTCGGGGATCTGCTCGCTCCTGTTCTGCGGGTCGGTGCGGGCCACTCGCCGGTGCCCTTCGCGTCCAGCATCGACTTCCACCCTGGAGCAGCAGAGCTGCACACCGCGATCGAGCAGGTGATGAGCCGATGAGCACGGCGCTGGTCACGGGCGCGGGTCAGGGCATCGGCAAGGCCATCGCTGCCAGGCTGGCGAAGGACGGGTACCAGGTCGTCGTGGTCGACCTGGACGGCGACCTCGCTGAGAAAAGCGCCGCCGACGTGGGCGGCACGGCGGTGCGGGCTGACGTCTCCGACGAACGATCCGTGGCGCGGCTGGCCGAGCAGGTCCCCGTGCTCGACGTGCTCGTCAACAACGCCGGAGTCCTGCGCGCCGCGCCACTGGCCAAGGTGAGCGTTGCCGACTACCGCCTCGTGATGGACGTCAACGTCCTCGGTCCGCTGCTCATGACGCAGGCCTTCGTGCCCGCACTCGTCGCCTCGGGCGGCGCGGTCGTGAACGTGGCCTCCATGAGTGCCGCCGCGCAGGTCCCCGGCACGGGCGTCTACCCGGCCAGCAAGGCTGCCGTCGCCTCGCTGACCCAAGGGTGGGCCCTCGAGCTCGGTCCGCAGGGGGTGCGCGTGAACGCGGTGGCACCTGGCCGGATCAGCACCGAGATGACCGCGTCCCGGCAGACCGACCCGGCCCGGGAGGAGCGGACGGCGAAGCTCATCCCGAGCGGCCGGATCGGGCTTCCCGAGGATGTCGCCGATGTCGTGGCCTTCCTCGCCTCCCAGGACGCGCGCTACGTCAACGGCCAGGTCGTGTACGTCGACGGCGGGCTCGTTCTCGGAACGGTCCGCTACTTCCAGGTGGCGCAGGGCTGAGAGCGGGCCGCGGCGGGGATCGCTGCGGACGCCGTGGCAGGTCTTTCGAGTGCAGCTTTACCTCGCCGGGGCTGGGTGCTCGGTCTCGATCTGGAGGTCGAGGTCGAGCCGGGGGAGGTAGATCTGGAAGGTCGGTTTCGGGAGCTTCGGTGGCGGGGG